>JAUPKM010000634.1 GCA_030837445.1 Actinomycetota bacterium | reverse complement strand
TGCCCTCGCCCGCCCGGAGTACCTTGTCGAATAGCTTCACGAGGAGCATCGTACGCATGCCCCGGCCGGCGCCGCGCCTGCGTTATCCACCGTGGAATCCCGGCGCCCCGGCAACAGCGGCGACGGCACTCCCGTGATGGGATTGGGGACGTGGTCGAAATGGCGGCGTGGCCCGATGCGCCCTGGTCCCTGCCGACGGCGGGAGCTGTCCGGTTGCGCACCCCCAGCCCGGCGGACGAAGCAGACATCACCCGGGCCTGCAGCGATCCGATGATCGCCAGTTGGACGACAGTGCCGACCCCCTACCTACGCCAGCACGCGGAGGACTTCGTCCGTCGACAGGTGCCCGCCGCCCTGGCCGACCGGAATGCGGTGATCCTGAGCATCGTCGACGCCTCCGATGCACTGCAGGGGATGTGTGCGCTGCACGACGTCGATGCATACGGCCGGGCCGGGGTCGGCTTCTGGGTGGCGCCGTGGGCGCGCGGCGCCGGGGTGGCCACCGCGGCGGTCCGGGCCTTGACCCAGTGGGCGATCACCGAGTTGGGACTCACCCAAGTGTGTTGGACGGCGTTGGTGGGCAACCTCGATTCGCTGCGAGTGGCCCACAACTGCGGATACCGGGGTGAGGGCACCCTCACCGGGGCGATGATGCACCGCGGGGAGGTGGTCGACTGTTGGACGGCATCGGTGCTGCCCGGCCAACCCCTGACGGGCCGGTTCAGCAGGGCCGAGATCGACGTCGAGATCGCCGCCGGCCGCTGGCAGTTGCAACCATTGGCGATGGCGGAGGCCGAGTTGGCCGAACGAATCCTGCCCGTCTCGGTGACCAGTGCTCAGGCCATCTGGGTCGCGAAGGAGATCACCACCGCGCGCCCCGAGGCGGTCGTGGCTCTACTGGCCGGACCGGACTCCCGCGGCTGGCTGCTCGAGGCGCCAGTGGCAGCGCGAGACGCACAGGCCGCGGCGACGGCCCGGGCAGTGATCCTGCGCTACGCCCGTCTGGCACTGGGGATGGTCGTGGAGTGACCGACCACCAATAGACCCTGTTTGGCGGCCTCGGCCACCGCCCCCGTCCGGGAACTGGTGCCGGTTTTCTCCATGATCCGTCGGACGTGGTTCTTCACCGTGTTCTCGCTGATGTGAAGCCGGCCTGCGATGTCGCGATTCGACCTTCCCTCGGCCACCAGTGCGAGCACCTCCCGCTCCCGCTTGGACAGGTCGATCTCAGCCGCCTCCCGACTCCGCCGAAGCATGCCGGCAAATTCGGCGAGCATCCGTTCGGCCATCCCCGCCGCGACCAGCGTGCGGCCGTCAGCAACGGCTCGCACCGCGTCGAGGAGGGCCGGCGGGGAGGAGGTTCGTGGCAGCACTGCGGCGGCACCGAGGCTCGCAGCCGCCGTCATCTCGAACTCCGACCGACCCGGGAGCAGCAGCACGACCCGCGGCGCGGGCGGCGTTAGCAGCAGTGCGAGCAGGTGGTCGCACGCCGCCCAGACGCCGTGCACGTCAGCTTCGACGCCCACCACCAGCACATCCGCGGCGTCATGTCCCAACAGGTCACCAGGCGCTGTCTCAGTGACAGACACCCAGAGGTCGCTGGCACCCCGCAGGGCCGCCGCGACCCCGTGGGCATAGACCGGCTGAGTATCCGAAATGAAGACCCGGGTGGGTGCCCTGTCCGACATCATCCGCCGACGACGGTCTCCGAGGAGTCGATCCGGATCAGACCGTAGTCGTAGCCCCGGCGCCGATAGACGACACTGTGGCGACCCGACTCCGCATCCTGGAAGAGGAAGAAGTCGTGGCCGATCAGCTCCATCTCGGTGACGGCCTGTTCCACTGTCATCGGCGAGGTGGCATGGGTCTTCTCGCGAACCACGACCGGCCCCGACTCGAACACCGTGTCGGCGTCGTCGGCACCGTACCGATCGTCATCGAGAGCCTCATCGGGCACTGCCGGGGCGGCCTCGTCGATCAGCAGCGTGCTCTTTTCCTTACCCAGCGAGCCGCGCTGCACATGTCGGCCGCCGCGGTGGTGGCGATGCCGTTCGGCGTAGCGTCGGAGCCGCTCCTCGAGCCGACCGAAAGCGATGTCGAATGCCGAGTAGTGGTCCGTCGAATAGGCCTCCGCCCGGATCACCGGCCCCTGCGACAGGCAGGTCAACTCCACCTCGTAGGCCCGATCGGCAAGCCGCGGGTTGTGCTCCTTGGAGACCTCGACGTCGACGCGGCCGACCGGCACCCCGAACTTGCCCACCCGCTGCAACTTGTCGAGTACGTGTTCCCGGAAGCGAGCTGAAAGGTCGACATGTCGACCGTGGACGACAACCTCGGTCTCCGCGACGCCATCAGGATGATTCATGGCTCGAACCCCTTCCGTATCCGCCCGCGGCACTTCTCCGCGGGTCGTTCGACATCCGCCCGGCCGACCTGGTCTTCGACCCCACACCCGCCTGCGTCGGGGAAAGTTCCCCTCGAACGTTTCCCGCCCCTGTGGACGGGGAAACGTCGCAGGACTTACTCCTAAACCGCACCGTGATCGGACGACCAAGAGTCGCCTTACGTGGACCGTTTCGCCTGCGGCTGGCATCGGCTTGCGATCGTCGACCTGACGGAAGACCGACCGCGCAACCACGGACCCGGACGGATGCCATGCCCCAACGCTATCGCGGGGATGCCCGCCATGGGCAGGTCGCTACATCATTGTGGCCGTTGGCCGGCGGCACCGGTGCTTCACCAGGCCCGGGCGATGACCGCCGCGCCCATGACCTCGAATCCGGCTCGGGTCAGCGTCTCCGCGGCCGCGGCAATCGAAGCGCCGGTCGTGACCACGTCGTCGACGATGACCACCCGGGTCCCGCAGAGCTCCCGGGCGACCGCACGACAGCGCAGTGCGCCGCGCATATTCACGGACCGCTGCTGCGCAGACAGCGACTTCTGTGGCCGCCGCCACCGCGCTGCCAGGAGCAGATCGGCCGGAGTGGTGTGCGTTGCGGACCATTCCGGTTCCGCTAGCAGCTCGCGCACCGGTCGGCGACCCGACCAACGACGGCTGGGCGGGACGGGCACGGCCAGCATCGGCGTTCGCCAGCCCCCAGTGGCCCTGACAACCTGACAGAACAGCTTGACCGCCGCCCGCAATGATCCCGCCAGGGCCTCGACCAACGTCGGGTGCAGCCTGGACTTGTGAGCCAGGATCACCTGTCGAAGCACGCCGGTATAGACCCCGGACGCGATCAGGTAGGGCACTGCCGGCGCGGCGATTGGGAGCAGCGAAGGTCGACAGCAAAGGACCGTCGCCCGGCAACTTCGACACAGCGGTTGACCCGGCCGAGCGCAGCCGGCGCAGTCGGTCGGAGTCACCAGATCTAGCCAATCCGCAACAGCCATAGGAACACCGTCCGACCCGATGGGGGCCGCGCGCAAGAACCTGCTGCCAAGCT
>JAUPKM010000633.1 GCA_030837445.1 Actinomycetota bacterium | reverse complement strand
TGGCGGGCCATCGCCACATACCCGACGGCGAACACGCCCAGGACCACGCCGACGGCGGCGAAGGCCAGGGGCAGGGCCCTGTTCCCTGTGATCGCATACGCGGTCGTCAGGGTCCCTGCGACGACGGTCAAGGGCGCGGCAGCCGCCAGGACGAAGAAGACCACGCCCAGCACGCCCAGCCGTTCCCGGGCCAACGCCTGCGTGAGATCACTACCGTGCGTGGATCGAACCATGAACTCTCTCCCCGAAGAAGGAATGGGTGAACCGGACCCGTCACCAGGCGTGACGGGACGGATGACGAAACAGCAGGCTGGTGAGTCGGTTAGTGCAGGGCGGTCAGGACGGCGTTGGCCACGCACGCCTCCAGATGCCCCAACAGGACCTGCACCTCCGACGGCAGACCGGCCCGAACCTCGGCGGCGGTCTGGTGGCCGCCGCTGTGGGTGACGGGGTCCCACAACACTCGGTCCAGCAGCCCGGTCGCCAGGACGATCCCGGTCAGGATCTGATCCGACGCCGACAACGGTTCCCGGTAGGACAGTTGGCGGGCGATCCGCATCCCGGCCCACGCCGCCTCATTACTGCTGGCCGGCGGAAACGTACGACGCCCGAACGCCCCTCGTCGCCGGACCGTCAGCAGGACGCCGTCAGCGAGCAGGCGCCCCCGCACATCCGGGACAGCGTCGATGGCCAGGAACCGGATCCACGCCCCCACCAGACGCTCTGACCGTGGGTCGCTGATCGCGGCCAGGACCTCACCCGCCAACCCGTTCCCCGGCCGTCCCGTCGACCCGGTCGGGTACACGCCATCCCGGTAGATCACCAGATGACCCGTCAACCACAACTCGGCGAGCAACGCAGTTGCCAGGCCCAGGCGAGCCGCCTCCAGTGGGACCTGCAACGCTCCGGATCGGTCATCATGCGTGATCAGATAGAAATCGTCGGCGAGGCGCGTTTCCATGGCTGTCCTCACGATCCTCAGATAGTCGCCGGAGGAACGATGCCGACGGCTCCGACTCCGTGGATCTCTCCTGTCCAGGTAGACCCTGGCGACGGCTTGGACCAGTGGGCGCGTGGCCACATATCCCGCTCGCCGCGTGCCTGCCACCGGTCCACCCGGACCAGTCCCGGGGGCAGAAGGTCCAGGCCGTCGAGGAACGATGCCACGGCGCTGGGAGCCCTTGGCACGATCGGAACGGCCAACTCCCGGTAGATCTTCAACGCCTCGCGCATCGCTTCGGCCTGCTCCGGCGGGCCCGGTGTCACATGCGAGACCGCCAACGCGCTCCCGGGCGCGAGGATCTGCCTGAACGTGCGCATCACGTCTGCGGCGACGGCGTCGTCCGGCACGAAGTGCAGCACCGCGACGAACAGCACCCCCACCGGCTGAGACCAGTCCAGATGCGCGGCCACCAGCGGGTCACCCACGATCCCCATTGGGTCGGTGGCATCGGCGGTGACCATCACCGTCCGTTCGTCCACGGCCAGCAGCGCTCGTCCATGAGCAGCGACCACCGGATCGTTGTCCACGTACACCACCCGCGCGTCCGGATGGACGCGCTGCGCGACCTCGTGCACGTTCGGGCGCGTCGGCAACCCTGACCCCACATCCAGGAACTGCCGCACCCCCCGCTCTGCCAAATGCCGTACTACCCGCACCAGGAACCGACGATTCGCCCTCACCCCCACGGGCACCCACGGCACCAGTTCCGCCACCGCCTCAGCGACCCGGCGGTCAACCGCCCGGTTGTCCTTACCCAAGAGCCACGCGTCATACACACGCGCGGCAGTCGCAGCATCCACACAGTCGCGAACAGGCTCGCCGGCAGCGGAATCCACATAACTGGAGGCTTCCGGCGTCTCCATCTGCTCTTCGGAAACGCTCGTCGTATAGGGACCGCGTATGATCCAGTTCTCGTCCGACGAAACGTCTCGACCACGATCCAAGTCCGTTGTCTGCGGCAGATTCGACAGACCAACCGTATCTTCAGGCACAATATTTGGTTGCATGAAACCACAGGTCCCGGCAGTCGAGTACTGCTCCTGACGTTCCGCATCGGGTCCTGTCGCCATGGCCAACAGCATCTCGATTCCCCGATCAGGGCGGAGCTGCCAGCGTGTAGGCCAGGATGTAGGCCAGACTGGGTGAATGAACACGGGTGAAGGAATAGGCCCGATGATTCGGCGACTGCGCCGAGCCAACGGGTGGAGCCAGGCTCGGCTGGCCGAGATCCTTAACGCTGCGGCTGGACGAGACACCAACACCCGTCACGACGTCTATCGGTGGGAAGCTGGAAAACGCGTCCCTCTCGTGTGGCTCCCTACCCTGGCCCATGTACTGAACGTGCCTCGGGAAACACTTGAACGTGCCTGTGTCTCAAACGCAGAACCTGGACCCGCAGCAACCCTCGCAGAACTGTTGCCCACCGACAGGGATCCTCTCCTCCCCCTGACCATGACGCGGACAGGGCGCAGGGTTGGACGCCAAACCGTCGATGACCTCTACGGTCGCATCCATGGCCTGCGTCTCGCCGACGATGTACTGGCCGGGGGAGACCTGATCGTTCCAGCGCTCCGAGAACTGAGATCAGCATCAAGGCTCTACCGCGAAAGCACCCACACCGAAGCCGTCGGCACCACGCTGCTGACCGCCATCGGTGAACTCGCCCAGATCGCCGGATGGATCGCCAGTGACGCCGGGCACCATGGCCGCGCCGAACAGGCCTACCACCTCGGCATCAGCGCATCCCGCCAAGCCGAGGACCACACCCTCACCGGCAACCTCATCGGATCACTGGCCTACCATCACGCCAACACCGGACGCCCCCACGACGCCCTGACCCTCGTCGAAGCCGCGACCACCATCACCGGGCCAGACGCGCCACCCCGCGCCCGCGCCCTCGTCCACGACCGCAGAGCCTGGACACACACCAGAACGAACAACCCCCAAGAGACCATTCGCGCGCTCGTCAACGCCAGGGAAGCACTCGACGCCTACGTCGCTGGAGACGAGGAACCCGCGTACCTGTACTGGGTTACCACTGAAGAACTCGACATCATGGAAGCCCGATGCTTCACCGAACTGTCCCGTCCATTGCGCGCCGTCCCGCTGCTGACCAAGGTCTTGGACCGATACGACGCCACCCACGCCCGGGAACTCGCCCTCTACCTGTCCTGGCTCGCCGTCGCCTACATCGACGCCAACGAACCTGAAGCAGCAGCCGAGACCACCAAACGAATGATCACAATCGCCAGCGACCTCTCCAGTGAACGACTCACAACTCGCACCCGCATCGTGCTCGACCGACTACGACCCTTCGCCACACTCCCCGACATTAAGGACCTCTTGTCCTGTCACGCCGAGAACAACTGATCAATGAACGCTCCCTCCGTGTCAAGACCGATGCTGCTGAAGCCGGGATCGGGGCCTCATCGCGGGCTTCGTCCGACATGTGAAAATTATGGTGTCACCGGATCTTCAATAGTGAACTAACTGGGAGGGAGTACAGAAATGACCTACGTCCGTAAGTGAGTGTTGTAAGTGGTCGCCTGCAGCGTGCCTTCCATGCATGTTCGATTCACAATCGAGGCCAATGCAATCAAAGCCATCAATAAGTGATTCGAGGGCATCGATTCGCTCTTCTCCTCAATGTGCTTGTGGGGGTGATCTTGAAAGATCTGTCGATAGTCGCGCTGTCGTTCAGTGGTCGGGGACGAATCCCATCTGGCGTTAGCTCGACATGTCGTGGAGTTGTGCAGTGGGAGGTGCCGGGTGAGTCGTAAGGCGACAACAAGAGATTGTGGCAGGCAAAGTATGTCATGATGAAGAGTTACCTTCTGCTGATGTGAATCTCGGAGGTTTGGGGGATTGACAACTCCCACATCTGGACAATTCTGAGTTGTAGGCGCTTTGTGGTCGTATGAGGTCAGTATCATCCGGCTTGCCCATGGGTGGGCATCGGTGTTCTAGCTGGTGACTATGGAAAATGAGTGTGCTCGATGTACTCACTTGATGACAGTGTCCCGCCGAAACGGAGCGCGCGCAGGGGGTCTTTCGCGGGTTGTTGGCGCACCCGTGGTGGACTGGTATCGGAGCAATTGCGTCAGTGGCGGCTATCATTGTCCCTTTCGCTGTTAGTCGTGAGGGTTCATCTTTGGTCACGTCTAGGCCGGTTGTGTCTGAACGTTCTACTGCGACAGGTACTGATCAGGCTAATAACCCCCCTGAGCCGACGACGACCAATGAGGGGGTAGATGTGGACCAAGACTCCAATAGTGGTGCGGGGAGCTCCTCGACGGAGCAGACGACTGAGTCCTTGGAGCAGGGGGTTGAGTCTTTGGGTCGGACGACGGGGTCTGCAGGGGAGACGTCTGAAGCAGATTTTCTTCTCGTTGACGAACAGATTGTTATTCAATCTGGTACTGGGGTGGACCTTGAAAATGGGAACATTGCACTCATCAAAGACTCCGGGCCGAATGGTGGCATTGATCTGTTCATGGACAAAGAAGTCCTGCGAGTAAACAATGGGGATCTGCATGAAGACGGCAGTCCGGCGCTGGAATTTCTCCAGGAGTGCAATGCGCTTATTGAGGATTCCCTTTCAGGGTATTCGGGAGTTCGTCCACAGGGTGGGAATAAATACTGTTTTCAGACCTCTGATCGACGGGTGGCTCATGTTAGGATCAACGATGTAAGCCCCTACTGACGCTTCCGTGGGTGTGATCAGGGCCCGGTGACGGCGACACGCCATGTCCCGGTTAGGTTTCCGAGCTGTCGAAGAACGGGAACCAGTGACTGGGAGCATGGCGTGTCTGGTGTCAGCGTATGGAGGGTGCTGCTCGGAGTCGAGCGGCATGTGGTGATCGAGGGTGTCGAGGTGGAGGCCGGGGACGGCGGAGAGGTCGTCGTGGTGGTGTCGGTGAGGTCGTCGAGGCGGCAGGGGTCGCGGTGTCCGCGGTGTGGGCGGCGGTGTCCGGGGTACGACCGTGGAGACGGCCGTCGTCGGTGGCGGGGCCTGGATCTGGGTTCGACCAGGGTGTTTCTGGAGGCTGAGGCCCCGCGGGTGCGGTGCCGGGAACACGGGGTGATTGTCGCGGCGGTGTCGTGGGCTCGGCACGGCAGTGCGTTCACGGCCGCGTTCGAGGAGCAGACGGCCTGGCTGGCCGCTCACACCGCGGCGTCGGTGGTCGCGGTGCTGACGCGTTCGTCGTGGCGGGCGGTGACCGCGATGGTGGCCCGGGTGGTGGCCGAGGCCCGGGGCCGGAGCGACCGGCTCGCCGGGGTCGTGAAGATCGCGATTGATGAGAAGGCCTACCGCAAGGGCCACCGGTACCTCACCGTGGTGACGGATCTGGACACCGGCCGGGTGGTCTGGGCCGCTGAAGGCCGGTCCAAGGCCACCGTGGAGGCGTTCTTCACCGCTCTGGGCACCCAGCGGGCGGCCGCGTTGACGCATGTGGGCTGCGACGGAGCGGACTGGATCCACACCGTGGTGAAGGCCAAGGCCCCGAACGCGGTGCTGTGCCTGGATTCGTTCCATGTCGTGGCCTGGGCGTCCGAGGCAGTCGACGACGTCCGCCGCCGGATTGTCCAGGAACTCAAGGCCACCGGTCGGGGCGAAGACGCCGCCACACTGAAGGGCTCCCGCTGGGCGGTGCTGAAGAACCCCGCCAACCTCACCGACGGACAGACCGAGTCCCTGGCCTCGATCAAGAAGACCAACGGGCCGCTCTACCGGGCTTACCTGATCAAGGAGCAGCTGCGGGAAGTGTTCCGGATCAAGGGCGTCCGCGGCCGGCGCCTGCTCGCCGGGGTGATCGCCTGGGCATCCCGGTCCCGGATCCCCGAGATGGTCGACCTGGCCCGCAAGCTCCGCCGCTTCCACGACCTGATCGGCAACACCCTCGACACCGGCATCACCAGCGCCCTCGCCGAGAACACCAACACCCACATCGCAGCCCTGGCCCGACGAGCCTACGGGTTCCACACCCCCGAAGCCCTCATCGCCATGATCGAACTCACCCGCGGTGGCCTCTGCCCACAATTACCCGGCCGAGCGGCATGATCACACCCACGGAAGCGTCAGTAGAGCCACGATGTAAGTGGTTTTGTTGGTGAAATGAAGGTTGTGGTCAATGTGCGTGTCTGGAAGTAACAACTGCACGCAGGGTGCGTTTTCGAATCATTCTTCCGCACTGCGTCCGGATGTAGCGAATGGTAATTTCGCCACTGTGAATAATGTCCAAAGGGAATTGAAAACCGGTAAGGTGTGTTGTGATCGCTGGATCTCTCGGTGTTCTATTGAAACTTTCTACGGAAATGTCATGATTATGAGAGGCCTATGTCGGTTGAGCCCTGAATGGAACGATTGAATGTGGTCGTGGGGATGAGAGCGGGTTCGTTAAATTGGTCTTTTCTGCATTGCTTGGGATGGGCAAGGGAACGCGGGTCCCCTTCACGGCGGGTTGGAAATCGTCCTCCAGATCCTCTACGCAGAGTTGCCGGCGACATTGAGCTTGTGCCAACTTCGTTTCCGCAGGTGGCTGGTCCTTGACAAGGTCCACGGGGAGGGTCCGTCGCAGCTCAGGTGCGCTGATCATCTTCGGTTGACGGGGACGATCATCGGTCCTGC
>JAUPKM010000096.1 GCA_030837445.1 Actinomycetota bacterium | reverse complement strand
CGAAGCTGATCTCTCGGCTCGGCCGGTACCTCACCGGATCCCGCGACGGTGTGGTGCTGATGGCGGTACTCGGCCTACTGCTGGTGGTACCGCAGATTCTGGTCCCCGGCATTGCGCGGCTGTTCGTCGACTGGCTGCAGGGTGGACCCGAGGTGCAGGTCCCGACCCTACTCGGGGCGCTCGTGCTGGCTGCGCTGTTGCAGGCCTTCCTGGTCGGATTACAAGGTGCCGTCGGCATGCGTTTGGCGACGAAACTGGCCATCGTGCTGCAGTCGAAGATGGTCGCCCGACTACTGAACCTGCCAGCCGTGTTCCACTCCATGCGCGGCTCGGGCGCGTTGGCGCAGCGGGCACTGCAGCCGTCGATGGTCGCCGCGACAGTCTCCACCATGTTCTCCACCATGGCCGTGGGCGCCATCAGCAGTCTGACTGCCATCGCTCTGCTACTGCTCGCCTATCCGCCGGCCGGCGCGGTCGCCGTGTTCGCACTGATCGTGGTCGTCGCCGCAATGCTGGTCGCATCCCGGCGGAGACGCGCTTTGGCGATGCGCATGGTTCGCGAACATATCGATGTGGCAACCGTGGCGGTTACCTCGCTGAGTCAGATCGAGGTGATCAAGGCCTCCGGGGCGGAGGACCATGTCAGCGCCCGCTGGACCGCCGCCCACAACCGGTTCCTCGCCGCCTTACAACAGCTCGGCGAGCGCACCGTCGGATTGGACGTCTTGCCCGCGTTTCTGATCACTGTGGCCAACGCGGGCGTGACCGTGGTGGGCTTGATCGGCGTCACCCAGGGTCGGCTGACGCTGGGCGGTTTCGTCGCCGTGCAGACCCTGCTCGGACTGGCATTGGCGCCAGCCGCGATGGTGGTCGCCCAATTTCAGCAGGCGGAGACGCTGTCCGGCCAGCTGGATCAGATCGACGACGTGCTGCGTACGGAGATCCCGACTGTGGCTTCCGAATCCCCCGCCGTGGCACCTCCGGCGCTGCTGGTGGGCGACCTTCGGATCGCCAACTTGACTTTCGGCTACGACCCCAATAGACCACCCCTCCTGTCCGGCCTGGACCTACACATCGCGCCCGGCCGAAGGGTGGCGCTGGTCGGCCCGAGCGGCTGTGGGAAGTCAACTGTGGCGCGACTGGTGGTCGGGCTGTATCTGCCGTGGGCTGGCGAGATCATGCTGGACGGTGAACCCCGGAGCTGGTGGCCGGAGCAGATTCTGCACCGGGAGGTCGCGCTGGTGGATCAGGATCCGGTGATCTTCGCTGGCACGTTTCGCGACAACATCACATTGTGGGATCCCACGATTGACGACGCGGCCGTCGTGCGTGCCGCCAAGGATGCCGCGCTGCACGAAGACATCGCCCGCAGGCCAGGCTCCTACGAGGCCGAACTGCGCTCAGGCGGCGGAGATCTCTCCGGAGGGCAGCGGCAGCGGCTGGAAATCGCCCGCGCTCTGGTGCGTGACCCCGCCCTGATCGTGCTGGACGAGGCAACCTCCGCCCTGGATGCCGCCACCGAAGCCCACATCGACACCGCGATCCGTCGCCGGGGAGCCTCCTGTCTGATCATCGCCCACCGGCTGTCGACCGTTCGCGATGCCGACGAGATCATCGTGCTGGACCATGGCCAAGTTGTGGAGCGGGGCCGTCACCTCGACCTGGTGGCAACCGACGGGCCATACCGGCGGCTGGTGACCGCATGAATTCCGACCCAGTCGCTCGTCGAGAACTCGACGCCACCGACGTCCTGCCGCTCGCCAGCGGCCGAACCTACCGGGTTGTCACCGGGACGGTGCTGATTTTCGCCGTCCCGAGAACTGAGACGGGTCCGGGTCGCCGGATACCGGTCTCGCAGGTGCCCGCCCCAGGCACGGTGACGGGAGTGGAGGTGGCCGGAGTCGACCTGCTAGCCGTGGGCCTACCCGGTACCGCCATTGAACGGGCGGCCGGTCCGGATCCGGCCGCAATAGCAGCGTTGACCGGCGCGGTTGAACAGGCCCTGGTGAAAGCAGCTGCTCGGGCTGAGTCCGCGACCGAACTGGCGCGACTGTCCAGCCACCACGACGAGCGGATGATCGATGACGCCCTGCTTGGGTTGGCCGCCGCAGTTCCAGGCGAGAAGCCGGATCTACTCACCGGCGCGGACCTCCCCGATGATGTCGCAGTCGTGGATTTCATGGCCCGCCAGATTGGGCTTCACCCGAATCCACTCAGTCTGCGTCGGGCGGTGGCCGACGTCGGGATCAGCGGTCGCGACGCCATCACCTCGTTGGCGACAGCATCCGGCGCCGCCGTGCGACGGGTGGAGCTGACGCCCGATTGGTGGCGACGGGAGGGGCCGCCGGTGCTGGTCCGTACCGCCGAGGGGAGCGAGTACGCGGCGGCTGTCTGGCGTCGAGGTGGCTATCACGTGTGGCGGCCGGCCGCGGGACTCAGTGATGCAGTCAACGCGGACTCGGCACGGCAGTGGGCCCGGGCGGCGATCCTGCTGGAGCCGCTGCTGGATCCAAATCGACCGGCCCGTATCCGCGACCTCCTGCAACTCGGGATCCGGGGTAGCAGGGGAAGCCTATGGCTGATCGGTGGCCTCACCGCGCTGGTCGGCCTATTGGCAGCGGTGATCCCGATCGTCGCCGGCGCACTCACCAACTCGGTGGCTAGCCAGACCCGTAGCTCGCTGCTCGTTGTCGGTGCCGCATTGGTGGCTTTCGCCGCCGGCGAGATGGCGCTGCGGGCCGTCCGCTCCTACGCACTACTGCGGATCCGAGGTCGCGGCACTGCGATAGCGGCCACCGCGGTGTGGGACCGGCTCATCAGGCTGCCGATGTCCTGGCAGAACCAGCGCACCGTCTCGTCCCGGTTGACCGATGCCAACGCCGTCGACACTGCCTCGACATCGATGCCCGACCCGGTGATCACCTCCCTGTTGGATGTTTCGGCTGTGGTGGGGGCTCTGATCGGTGTGATGACGGCGAGTTGGCCACTGGCCATCGCCCTGTTGGCCTTCCTGGCGGTTCGAGCCGCAGTGGAAGTGTCGTTGGTCCGGCGTGCGGCTCGCCTGACCCGGAAGGCGCTCGACGCCAGCACCGAAAGCCAGGCCGTCACGCTCGGGATGATGGCAGGGGTCAACCGACTCCGAGTGTCCGGCGCGACCGGCCGGGCCTTCGCCCTCTGGGCGCAATCCCAGGCTCGCACCACCGGCGTGGAGGTCCGGCAGCGACGGCTGACCGTGCTGCAGCAGATGACCGGGGCCCTGTGGCCGTCGTTAGGACTTGCGGTGCTGCTGGCAGTCACAGCCGTGACCGAGGGCAGTGTCGGGAACCTGG
>JAUPKM010000632.1 GCA_030837445.1 Actinomycetota bacterium | reverse complement strand
CAGGCATCGCGGCCATCGCGGCAACCCGCGCGTCGCCAGGGGCGGCCGCGACGGTGAGCATCCCGTGTTTCATGTCGTTGGCGACGAGCCACCAGTTCATCGGGTAGGCGCAGGCAAACCCAACGATCAGTGCCATCGACATGACAAACCAGAACTGTGCATTTGCCGGATCGTCGGCCCCCGAGATCTTGGACATGGCGAACATGTCGGTCAGGATCATCCCCGACATCAGCAGGTTCATCGAGACGAATTCCGGCAGGAACGTCATCTTCAGCGACTTCAGGTAGTTGCCACCGGCCATCGCACGCATCGCGAAAGCCTGGAAGAACACCCAGCCGAACCCGAAACCCAACGAGTACTCCAGCGCAAACCCCGGCCAAAAGGAGAGTGCCAGGACCGCCCCGATTGCGGCCCCGGCGATTATCCCCAGGCCGTCCCCAGCCGCACAGTGCATGGTCGAGCCGAGGGCCTGCCGCCACCGGACTCGGGTGTATTCCTCGTGGCTTCCGGCGAGCGGCTCGCGACAGCCCAGCACATAGAAGAAGGCGCCGAGCGGCCCGGTGAACACCGTCAGAATCACAAACGCCCATTTCATGACGGTTGCCTCGGGAGTTATCCGGAACATGTCGACAGCCACAAAGATGACTGCGGGCACGGTGAGTATCCACCACATGAGCATTGCTCCATCGAGCATCCCGGATCGCCCTCCGCACGCGAACGCCCACTGGGCGGGCGCCCTCAACCGGTATGGTGCCAGAACCTTCGCTCGACGCGACGTTTCGCTCCGCGGCCGAGGTCGGTCAGCTGGCGACGACGTTGAACTCGTCGGGGTCAGGCCCCATGCGCTGGCCTCGGTCCAGCGCGGTGATCGCGACCATCTGAGCCTCGGACAGGGCGAAGTCGAACAACTGGAAGTTCTCCCGCATCCGTGCCGGATTCATCGACTTGGGGAAGACGATGTCGCCCCGCTGGATGGCCCACCGCAGCACCACTTGCGCGGTCGACCGATCGAGGTCTTCGGCGATTCCCGCCACGACTGGATCCGCCAACACTCGACCTCGGGCGATCGGCGACCATGCCTCGGTTGCGATCCCCAGCTTGGTATCGAGCGCCCGGAGATCGTCCTGCACCAAGTAGGGGTGAACCTCGATCTGGTTGACCGCTGGCACCAGCGAGCCCTCGGCGACGATCCGCCGAAGGTGTTGCTGGTGAAAGTTCGAGACTCCGATGGCCCGCACCCGACCCTGCGCATACAACTCCTCCAACGCCAGCCACGCCTGCACATACTGGTCCCGTGCCGGCAGGGGCCAGTGAATGAGGAAGAGGTCCAGGTAGTCGAAGCCGAGCGCCGCGAGGGAGGCGTCAAAGGCCGAGATGGCCGCATCGTGGGAGTGAAACCCATTGTTCAACTTGGACGTGACGAACACCTCCGAGCGGTCCAGACCGGAATCCGCGACCGCTTGCCCAACACCGGCCTCATTGCCGTACATCTGAGCCGTGTCCAGGTGCCGGTAACCGATCGTCAGCGCCTCACCAACGACCTCTGCGGTCTGCTCCGGCGGGACCTGGAAGGTGCCGAAGCCGAGTTGCGGGATGGTCACGCCATTGTTCAACAGCACACCGGGGACGGTTGCCACAGTGGACTCCTCTCGACACCGCCAATCTTGCTGCACCGCGCCGGCTGTGTCGACTACGCCCCCGCGCCGTCGAGTGCCGGTGTGATCCGGAAGGCTGGGAGGTCACTTCAAGCCGGTCGACCGATATACCTGACCCGTTCGTTCTCCGCTCTCGTTCTGAACCGATGTCTCGAATAGCCACCTGGCCAGCACCGTGCCGTCGTCGACGAGCAGTTGCGCCAACCTGGCCGGTCTGACACCGGTGGGGCCCGCCCCGGCGATCATCCGACCGGGCTGCCCAGCGGGCTGGCTCGCGACCAGCATCGGAGCGGTGGACACGCAGAGGTCGTCCAACGTGTCGGCCAGGGCGCCCAACAACCGAGGTCCGCCTTCCGTCAACTGCCGGAGCATGCCCTCCGCGGCCAGCGCTGAGAGCAGAGCGGGCAGGTCCACCTCCTGCTCGCCCAGTTGCAGCACCCGACAGTGCTGCCTCAGCTGGGCCACCCTGTCCACCTCTGCCGCGCCACTGGTGGCGACCAGCACGTGCTCGGCCCAGCCGCCCTCGAACAGTGGCAGGTCTGGCGCCAATCGGGCGGTGTTGGTGACTACGCAAATCGTCGGTGTCGGCGCCAGCCCCTGTTCCGCCCGCAGTTCTCGCTGCTGCGCTGGGAGCCGCACCTGCCGATAGCCTTCGGCGGCCACGGTTCCGGCACCCACGATGATCACGTCACAACTGGCCCGCAACAACCGGAAGACCCGCTTGTCGCCCGCCGTCCCGATCGACCCGGACTGGCCGTCCGCGCCGCTGATGGCGCCGTCGATCGAGGCGACCATGTTGGCGCGCAACCACCGTTGGCCCGCCGGCCAGGGATAGCGGTCCAGCACCCCTGCGTCGTCCAGCGGCCCAGACATCTGCGGGTAAATCTGCTGCACTCAGCGACTCCTCATGCCCAGCGCCTGGCGCAGTTCGTCAACCCGGATTCAGCGAGTATCAGAACTGCCCACGCCGAGCGCCGAACGGCCCGCCTCAAGCCTGGCAACCGGCACTCGGAAGGGCGAGCACGATACGTAGTCCAGCCCCACCTGATCGAAGAAGTGGACCGACTCGGGGTCGCCACCGTGTTCGCCGCAGACGCCACAGTGCAGTTCCGGCCTCGTCTCATGACCCTTCTTGACGGCGATCCTGATCAGTTCGCCGACACCTTCGGTGTCGATCGATTCGAACGGTGAGACACCGAAAACACCCTTGTCGAGGTAGGTGGAGAAGAACGCCGCTTCCACGTCGTCCCGACTGAACCCCCAGGTGGTCTGGGTCAGGTCGTTCGTGCCGAAGCTGAAGAATTCCGCCGCCTCGGCGATCTGACCGGCGGTGAGGGCTGCGCGCGGCAACTCGATCATGGTTCCGATCGGGAAGGTGAGCGAACACCCATGGGCCTCGGCAACGTCGGCTAGCACCCCGCGGGCCTCGTCCACGACGAGTTCGAGTTCCTGGATGGAACCCACCAGCGGAATCATGATTTCCGCCCTCGGGTCGCCACCCATCCGCTGCCGGAAACAGGCTGCCTCCGCAATCGCGCGCACCTGCAGGGCGAACAAGCCGGGCAGCATCAAACCCAACCTGACACCGCGCAGACCCAGCATCGGATTCTGCTCGTGCATCCGACTGACCTCGTGCAGCAGCGTGATGTCGGAGTCCACGTTATCCCCGCGCTCCTCGGCCAGCGCCACCCGAACACTGAGCTCGGTCAGGTCGGGCAGGAACTCGTGCAGCGGTGGATCGATCAGCCGGATTGTCACCGGCATCCCGTCCATCACCTCCAGGATCCGGATGAAGTCCTTCCGCTGCAGCGGAAGCAGCGCTGCCAGGGCCTCTTCCCGCTCCTCCTGATTCGTCGCCAGGATCAGCTTCTCGACGTAGGCCTTCCGCTCGCCGAGGAACATGTGCTCAGTGCGCAGCAGCCCGATCCCCTGGGCTCCCATTCGACGGGCCCGACCCGCGTCCACCGGGGTGTCCGCGTTCGCGCGCACCATCAGTCGCCGCTGCCGGTCGGCATGGATCATGATCCGATCCACGGCCCGCACCAACGCCGCGGCCTCCTCGTCGGCGACCTCCAGCGCGGTGTCGATCCCCTCGTCGAAGTACCGGGCCACCGGGCTTGGAACGACAGACACCTCACCGAGGAACACCTGCCCGGTGGCACCGTCGATCGACAGGATGTCGCCTTCGTTGACAACGGTTCCGTCGGCGGCGGTGATGAACAGTCCGGTCGAGTCGACATCGAGGGACTCAGCGCCGCACACCGCGGTCTTGCCCATCCCTCGGGCGACGACGGCCGCGTGCGAGGTCTTGCCGCCCCGGTTGGTCAACACGCCCACGGCGGCGACCATCCCCTCCAGATCGTCCGGGTTGGTTTCGCGACGGACCAGGATCACGTCCTCGCCCTCAGCTGCCCGCCTGGCTGCAGTCTTGGAGTCGAACACGACCGCGCCGACTGCCGCGCCGGGAGAGGCTCCCATCCCGGTGGCAATCAGTTGGGCATCCTCGGTGGTGCCGAACCGCGGGAACATCAACTGCCCGAGTTGGGCACCGCTGACGCGGCGGACCGCCTCATCCATATCGATGATGCCTTCGTCGACGAGCTGGATCGCGATCCGGAACGCCGCGGCGGCAGTACGTTTGCCGACCCGCGTCTGCAGCATCCACAGTTTGCGCCGCTCAACGGTGAATTCGATGTCGCAGAGATCTCGATAGTGGTGCTCCAGCCGATCCATGATCGCCAGCAACTCATCGTGGGCGGCCTCATCGGTCTCACCGAGCGCCGACAGCGGCAGCGTATTCCGGATGCCGGCGACGACATCCTCACCTTGGGCGTCGGGCAGGTAGTCGCCGTAGACCCCGGACTCCCCCGAGGCGGGATCGCGAGTGAACGCGACACCGGTGCCAGAACCCTCGCCCACGTTGCCGAACACCATCATCTGAACGTTGACTGCGGTACCCAGGCCGGCCGGGATGCGCTCCTGCCGACGGTAGATTCGCGCGCGGTCGGTGTTCCAGGAATCGAACACCGCCATGATCGCGAGGTGTAGCTGCTCGGCCGGATCCTGCGGGAAGGAGCGGCCGGTGGACTCCAGCACGATGGCCTTGTAGCGATCCACCAGACCGTGCAGCGACGGCACGTCCAAGTCGATGTCCATCGTGACGCCCGCAACCTCCTTGCTGTCCTCCAAGGCCTCTTCAAACAGGTGCGAGTCGATCCCGAGCACGGTGGAACCAAACATCTGGATCAGCCGACGGTAGGAGTCCCAGGCGAACT
>JAUPKM010000631.1 GCA_030837445.1 Actinomycetota bacterium | reverse complement strand
GAGACCATCTCCACACGCCACCATCTACTCGAACGCCTGTACACTACCACGCAGCACAGACAATTTGGTTCGGCTGACCATGCGAGGTTCCGGAAATCGAGGCAACGGACCCGGGACGGCAACGGATCCGGGACGACTGCGGATCCGGGACGACTGATCTGCCTTGCCCCTGGGCGGTATTCCGCGCAGTTGTCGAGGCCATCGGATACCCGGAAGCCCGCCCTTCCCGTGTCCGCGGCCGATACGCTCGCGCTCGCTATCCGCCCCTCGTCAGGCGACTCGATCCACGCCAGCAAACCAGCGGCACTTGCCCCGCACCTGAAGCCTGAACACCGGTGTCAGGGCCGGAGCTAGCGGGTGCGCCAGCTCCGCCACGCCCCCACTGTCCTCGATTCAGTCCTGCAACCCAGCCACTCCCGCGACAAGCCGCGCATCGAGCTCGGCCAGTGAAGGCGGACTCGCACCGGGGGACTGGCACGACAGGTGCCCCGCGACGGCCGCGGTCGTGACGGCTGCGAGCAGATCGCCCAACCCCAAGTCATGCCCCTTCCGCCACCCCGCGCGTGTCAGTGCCCACAGGAGGGTGGCTCCGAAGATGTCTCCTGCACCCACTGTGTCGACCACTCCACCTGTCGGCGGGTGCACAACGTCCCGCCTCCCACGCGCGAACACGTCAATTGGACCGGCTCCGGCTGTCTGGACGACGAACTTCCCGGCTTCAGCCAGGTCGGCGACGAGATCCTCGAAACCCCCTTCCGGGAAGAGAAATGCCACGTCATCCACGCTCACCTTGATCAGGTCAGCCAGCTTCATCAGTCGGATCGCACGGTCTCGAAACGCAGGGAAATCGGTCACGATGGCGGGACGGCAGTTCGGATCGACCATGATCAAGTGGTCGGCAGCAGCATCCACAGCCACCTGCTCCAGCACGGATGCCGTTGGCTCGACCACGATGCCGAGTGTGCCGATGTGGAGCGCATCGAACTCCGCTGGCATGCCGCCGCGCGCCGCTGAACCGGACAGCATCTGAATGGATGTTCCCTCCAAGTAGAAGCGGTACGTTGCACTCCCAGCACCGTCCAAGTGAGCGACCGCCAGCGTGGTCGGTGCGGCCGTCGCGGTCGGGCAGGCCAACTTGACTGACGCGGCCGCCAATTGCGACCGCAGCAGCTCACCGAAGTGGTCGCCGGCTAGAACTCCCAGGTATGTACAGTCCGCACCCAAGAGACCTAGCGTCCTTGCCGCATTGAAGGGTCCGCCCCCAGGGACCGCTGTCAACCCGCCCAAGGTGTCGACGATCAGGTCGACCAGAGCTTCCCCCGCAACGACTATCACGGCTCTGCGCCTATCCATTGATCCTCCTTGTGACGTCGGTCGAGCAATCCGACCGCGGCACCCACAAGCACGCCGGCCACCGCACTCGTGTTCCTGCAGGCCCGGTGCGGACGTGGCTCTCAGGACCGAACCGTGGGAAACCAGTGTGACGCGGCGTCAGCCCTCGCCATCGGCACCCGCGCCGATAGCACCCTCCGCGAGCTGAACACCTAGACTCCTCGGAACAGTATCTACCCGCAGGAGCGAAATGAACCGGGCCCAGCCGCTCGAAGGCAAGACCGCACTCGTATTCGGCGTTGCCAGCGAGGATTCGATCGCCTGGGCGATAGCGCAGGAATTGGCAGCTCAAGGGGCGCGGATTATCCTCGGCTACCAGTTCCGCTACCACAGCCGAATGTTGCAGTTGGCGCCCAAATTGCCGAATCTGGTGAGTTACCAGCGCTGTGACATCTTGAAAGATGACGAGTGTGAGACGTTTTTCGGCAGCCTCACCGGTCCGATTGACATCGTCGTGCATGCCATTGCGTTCGCTCCCGCAACCGCGTACGAGGGTCGCGTGGTCGAGACGACCGCGGAGGACTTCAGTTCCGCGTTGCTCACCTCGGCCCACTCACTCGCCAAACTGACGAACTTCGTGCGACCCCACATGGCCCAGGGAGGATCGGTGATAGCACTGTCTTACCTGGGTGGGGTGCGGGTGGCCGCAATGTACAAGGTGATGGGCGTAGCCAAAGCAGCGCTGGAAGCCTTGGTGCGCGAACTTGCAGTGGATCTAGGGCGGGACCGGATCCGAGTCAACGCCATCTCCGCCGGACCCATTCGGACCCTGGCTGCCTCCGGCATCCCCGAGTTGGAGCGGTTGCTGGAATACAACGCCGCCGTGTCCCCGATGCGCGAGAACGTGGCACAAAGCGACGTCGCCGACTGCGCGGCATTCTTGGCTTCCGACGGGTCCAGAATGATCACCGGTCAGACGATCTACGTCGACGGCGGCTATTCGATTGTCGGCGTTCCCGATCACACGATCTGAGCGTCTCCCACGCACCACCGTGGCATCTCGACCAGCGGATCGGCAACCACGGTGAGCACGGCCCCCAGATGCATGCGCCACCAACCGTGAAGCGACTTCCCCTCGGCCGTGACCACCCGGATCCGAGCCCAGTCGGCCCCCGGAGCTTCGGCCAGCAGGGAATCGCGGGCGAAGGTGACCTGAATGGACCGCGTGTCGGCTCGCAGGCCAGTCCCCAGCGCCTTCAAAGCTGACTCCTTGGCGGACCAGATCAGGTTGGCGGCCAGGTCCCGCTGACGCGCCGCCCGGGCGACGCGCGCCTCAGCAGCAGTGAAGAAGTCGGTGATGAACGCATCTGAGCGTGGCTCGACCCATTCGATATCGATACCGAGCCTGGCGGGCATCGGCACGGCCGCGGCTACCGCCAAGCCCATACTGTCCGAGAGTGAGAGTGCCCACGGTTGGCGACGGCCACGCCGGGCGAGGAAGGGCCTTCCGCCCGGCTCGTTGCAGACCTCAACCCTGCTGGTTCCGACCACCGCACCAGCCAGGGCCTTGCCCGCCCAACGCCGCAACAGGTAGTCGTTGCGTCGTTTCGCAGTCGCCATCCCGGCCGCCGCGGTCAGCTCTGTCCTGCCCAGCCAATCGATCCCGCTGGGTGTCGACGAAACTGAAAGCCAGCGCGGATAGGTCAACGGGCCTCCGCCATACCTCGACGCAACGCCTCAATCACCCATGGCCGGATGTCCGCGGGTTCGATGATCTGATCAACCGATCCAACCTCGAGGGCCCGCTCAATGGTGTGGATGGCGTCGAACTCCTCCGCGGCGCGCCCGAGATGTTCACTCCGGAGCTCCTCCTCTGAGGCTGACGCCGACGCCGACGCCGACGCCGAGTCCGAGTCCGAGGCCGCCGACGTCCCCGCCAACCGGGGATCCTGCCTGACCCGAGTCCGCACCTCCCGCGCGAAGACAGTGGCCGCCGCCGGGGCGCCTCCTATCACGGAAGCGTAGGAGCCAGCGACTGCCGCGATCTGCAACTGCGGGTTAAGTGCCTTCGAGAACACCACGAACGCTCCACCGTGGTACCGAGAGATCACCACAAACACGATCGGTCCGGAGAAGTTCGTGACAGCGCGGCCGATTTCGGCACCGTACTCCAGTTGCCAGTGGCGCATCGACTCCGGCGATCCATCGAATCCGGACAGGTTGGCGAGCACTACCAGAGGTCGGGCACCACCGATCGCATTTACCGCCCGGGCTACTTTTCTCGATGCTTGCGGAAACAACGTGCCCGCGGTCCAGGACATGGGACCGTCTGCCGGGATATACCCCCGGCGAGGGACCGGATACGACTCGATACCGAGCATTCCGACCGGGGTACCACCGACCACCGCGTCCCAGACAACCGCGTTCTCGGCTCCGCGCCACCGACCCCAACGCTCCAACGGTTCACGGTCGAAGTCGGCCACCGCGCGCATCACCGACCTCATATCGAACGGTCGCTTGCGGTCCCGGTTTGAAGTGGCCGAGAAGATGTCACCGACGGAGCTGAAATCGACTCCTGGTACCACCGAGTGCTTGGACTGACAGACGTCCCGATCGACCGGATCCTCTGTCGGCATTTTTCGCGGGAAGCGTTCACCTGGAACGACGTAGGTGTATTCGTAGTGCTGGCTGAGGATGCGGCAGGCATCCTCCACCGTCTCCGCGTGGTACTGGGCCTGGCCGTTGGGGCCCATGATCCGGTCGTAGCCCCCGATACCGAGGTTGTCGTCCGCCGATACCCCACCGGAGTAGTCCAACGCCTGCTTGCCGGTCAGCACCATCGCCGACCCGCGGGTCTGGATCAGAACTCCACGGGTATGCATGAGCATTGTCGCTTCGGCATTCCAGTAGGGCTGGCCGCCGACGTTGATGCCCGTCACCACGACGTTGATCTCGCCACCGCCCTGGGTGAACTCAATGATCCGACGCAAAGTCCCGGCAATCGCATCCATATTCTCTGTGCCACTTGCGGTGGAGATCAGGGCGCCGGACGACACCGCGAACCACTCGACCGGAACTCCGAGCCGTTCAGCCAGTCCGATCGCGGCGTCCACCCGGACGCACTCGGGCGCAGCCAGCGCACCTAGACCCCTGGTCGGATCAGAGAAGATCGCGACCCTGGTCATCCCTTCAGGCACTCGCGGACTGAACGTGGTCACGACGCCGACGATCACGTTGGCCGCGTTGAGTCCGGGCTCCCGACTGACCGGTGTCAGGCGTCCATCGTCATCAAGATCGTGCTCGACGAAGTCGCCCGGATGGAATGCACCAACAGAGTCCTCGGTCGGCACGTACAGTCGCAGAATCTCCCACGGATAGGGCACCGCGAACCGGGCTGCTGTCAGCACTTTGCGTCGGTACGGCGTGAGCGGACGAATCGGATCGGGCCGCGGATCCTCTTGCCGAATCGTGATGCCGCCACCGTGCAACCCCTCGATCTGCAGGACGGTGGGGCGGGATCCGCCCGACTCAGCAGGCACGTCGGCGCGGACCTGCACCATGTCAAGACCGGATCCCGGTGCCAGTGGCAACAGCAAATTCGCGATGTCAGCCCACCTGTGCCGAGGTATCTCCAACCGTGGACGGAAGAACAGCGTGAGTCGATTCGCTTTCGGCCGATCGCCCGCCGGGAAGGTTGCCAGCGCCGACCGCATCGCGGCCAGGGCCTGCAGCCCCGCCCGTTCCAGGTCGGGGTAGATGCCAGCCTCCAACTCCGATAGGTCCCACACCTCTGCGACCGCGAACAGCCGGTGGTCCTGCGGATCCGCTTTGGCACGACCGTGGAAGAGGAAGATACCGTCGGGCGCCGGCAGCCGATCAACCACGAAGTTCGCCATCCGCCACAGCTCCAGGCGTTTGGCCAGCATCGGGTGCAGGTCGCGATGCAGCAGGTCCTCGGCCAGGTTCGGACCTCGAAACGTGAAATGTCGTAACTGGTCGCCGGCTCCCAGAGTCACGTCCACTCGATGAAAGGAGGCGGCAGGCTGCCAGTTCTGCAGCGCCGAGGAGATGCCCTCCACCACCCAACTGTCGGCCCAGACGGCCACGTCAAGGACAATCAGCCGGTTTGAGTCCACTGCCGAAAGGTGAGCAGCCAGCGCCTCGTCGAGGTCGGACAGTTCAGCGATCGGGCACGCCGCCACGATCAGGTGAATCCTGCGATCGCCCAACTCGTACTCCGTATGGACGAAAGGCACACCGCCCGCCGAGCCGAACACGACGTCGGCGAGATTCTGTGGTCGATAGACCCGGCGCATCCGGATCTCAAGTAGCAGCTGCTGAACGGCTGCCGGCGGATCCAGCCGGTGGCACTTCAGTAGTTCGTCATCGATGGTGTCCGGGCAGGCGACAATCTCGGCAACCAGCGACGATAGCTGCTGGCCAGGCGGCTGGTGGCGCAACTGCGCGAGCAGCGCCGCCACCTTGCGGCGCCGCGTTGCCCGAGTTGCCTGCAACGCCGGCAGGTCCACCGATTGAAAGCGCAGGTCGCGGGCCGTCTCCGCGATCTCATCCAGCCGGCCCTGCGTCGCCGTGATCAGCCGATCCAACCGCTGCCGCGAGGCCTCGTCGATGACGTCGGGAGCCTGGAGCCGCCGCTTCAGGATGGACAGGATCATCGGTGCGACGGCAGCCACACGTTGAACACCCTGGAAGAGCAGGAAGGCCGCCTCTGCGACGGTTGGGTCATTGCGCAGATCGACGACGCCATACCGGGCCAGCGCCCGGGCCAGCAATCGACGAAACCGGGTCGGCAGTCCCGCGCGGTCCGGATCCAACCACTGCAACCAGTTCCGCAGGTACTCCCGCGCGGAGACGGGTCCGACGCCGGTCTCGCCCTCCGCCTGTGCCGAGGACAACCGGACGGCATCGACGAACTGGTCAATGAAGTCGTCCTCGCACTTAACCAGCTGCGGGTCGGAATCGAAGTGCGAGGCCGACCCAAGCACTGCCCGCAATCGGTCACCGGTGAGGTCATAGCCCAGCAAGTAGTTCGACAGGGGCTCGAACACCGCGTCGCACGGGTGGGCCGCGACTGGCCACTCCGGCAGGTGGTCCAAGTCACCGTCGACTTCGGTAGACGAGGGTTGATCATGGCGCCGAACATGAATGACCGCAGCTCCCGCGTCGACCTGCGTGTTGGGCAGCACATCGACCCGAGCCACAGTCCCGCCTACCTCTGCGATCAGTTGCGACTCCATCTTCATCGCCTCCAGCACCGCCACCGACTGACCGGCGACAACCTGTTCGCCCTCGGTGACCAGCATGGCCGCGACAAACGCCGGGAACGGTGCCCGAATCACTACCCCGGCATCTCTCGACACCACGAGGGAGCCGTCGGCCATCGTCACCACGGCATCAACACCATCGTCGATAACATCCGCAGTGAAGGTTCCCCCGGCCGTGGTCATTGTCCGGCGCGGCCCCGGGCCGGCCACGATCTCGACCTCCGCAGTGGAGTCGCGAGTCGCCATTCGGTACCGACCTGGCGCCGGACATTCCACCGTCACCGAAAAGGTG
>JAUPKM010000630.1 GCA_030837445.1 Actinomycetota bacterium | reverse complement strand
TCGGCTCAATCGCAGTGGGCAAACTCGCCGACTTCGTTGAGCTGTCCGCTGACCCCTACAAGGTCGACGTAGGCACCCTCACCAACCACGTCCAGGTACTCGGAACGTGGTTGCACGGTCACAAGATCGACCTCGACTCCTTCATTGCTGAGGTGGAGCAAATAGATCCCTCCAAACATCAGGACCTGCCGGAACACGCCACTCGGTCAAAGTGCTGCTGACTGGCGATATCCAGCACGATGACCCGGCACCTGAGATGAACTCCCAGGCAGCGAAGGCTGCGGCCTCTGGCAATTCGTCGGTCAGGGCACGCCTGGCTCCCGGGGACAGGGTGATGAGGTAGTCGGTCTTAGACCCCACTGGCGCGCCGACGCTCCTCCATCAACGAGGCCATCTCCGCTGCACTGGTGAGATCGCCTGTGACCAAGGCTCGCTCGGCGTCGGCCAGCCTTTGCTGCGCGGCCTGGTCGGTCAGCAACTCGAGTGTTGCCTCGAGTGAATCGAGGTCGGCTTTGGACAGTAGGACCACGAAGTCACGGCCGTTGCGTGTGACGTAGACACGTTCGCGGGTCTGGTCGACCTCGTCTGCGAAGTCGTTGCGGACCGCAGCGGACGGAAACGTCGGGTGGGCTACCCGCTCCGCGGGTGGATGACAGTCACCGGACACGTGGCATGCGCGGCACACTGCGAACTCACCGAGCCCAGGAGCAGCTTCTTGAAACCTCCCATGCCACGGCTGGCGACCACCAGCATCCTGGCCTTTTCCTTCGCGGCAGTGTCGATCAACACTTTCGCCGGGTTTCCGTGGGCGACCGAGGCACGCACCTCGAGCCCCGGAGCCTTCCCGAGTGCCTGCCGGATTGACCGCTCCAAGGTTGCCGTTGCCTCCTTGCCGCTGTCTTGAACGGCGTATGAGGGGGCCGGCGTGCCGCCGACGCTAGTGCCTCCCAGATGCAGCGACCAGACCCTGAGGACGTGCAATTCCGCTCGGCGAATCTTGGCCTCTTCTGCTGCCCACGTGAGCGCCTCGAGGCTGGCGGGTGAACCATCCACCCCCACCAAGATGACCCCGCCTCCGTTCTTTGCCATGATCCGAACCTTTCACTCCGCTTGCGGATACCACGCTGGGACACACCTCCGAGGTGGCCTTGGCGCGATGGCGTGACCTCGCCTCTGTGTCACTCGCCCTTCAATTCGAGTCTGCTATTTGAAGTTTGGCGTGTCAACGAACCCGGACTCCGACTGGAGGAGGGTGTGACGGTCGAGTTTGACTGGGATCCGTTCGACGCACCCCGAGCCGGAAATCGGGCAGGCCGGACGCCTACAGTGACGGTGACCTGGCCGTCCAGAGGCATCCACCCGACTGCCCGAGTTGGACCACGGCCGGTGATTCGGCCAGCGAGAGGATTCCGTTCATGGCCAAGCGCTTCCGTCCTCTCATCCTCCTGGTCGCTGGCCTGACTGTGCTCACGGCGTGTGCCGCGACAGGCGACACGGGCACAGCTGGCCCGTCGGCCAGTGGGAGTCTGATCGCCGGTGGCGGCCAACCGGGATATCGCACCGACGTCGACGAGCTCTCGCCGTTGGTGATCACGAGCCTCGCCCCCGATCCGATCCCGGTCACCGGAACCGACGGGAAGATCCACGTGGTCTACGAGTTGCAGGTACTCAACGCCTCACCGTTGCCGGCGACCCTCGTCAAACTCGAGACTCTTCAAGGCGGTCCCGGTGGCAAGGTGCTTTCCACTGCCTCGGCGCCCGAGATCTCCGCTCGCACCGTGCTGCTCGGTGCCCCCAACTTCGGCGTTGTGGCTGAGATCCCCGGGGGCCGAGCGGGCATCCTGCTGGAGGACGACGTCTATCCCACTCGCGCGGACGTTCCGGACAGAGTTACGCACCGGGTCAGCGCGACGTTCCGCGGCGCCCGAACGAAAGAGGCCAGCCTCAGCAACTACTACCCGACGCAGGCGACCGACATCGGGGGAGAGGTGACTACCGGCTCGGGCACGCCCGCAACAATCGGGCCACCGCTGGCAGGTGATGACTGGATCGCCGGCAATGGCTGCTGCACGTTCTCATCCCACCGAGGTGTGATGATGCCCTTCGGTGGTCGCGTCAATGGCTCCGAGCGCTACGCCATCGACTACCAACGCGTGGACATGAACGCCAAACCGCTTGTCGATCTGCAGGCCGGCAGAGTGGTCACCTACCGCGGCGACCCAACGAAGAACGAGAGCTATCTGGCATGGGATAGTCCCGTCCAGTCCGTGTCCGATGGCACGGTCGTCAAGGTGGTGTCCGACGCACCGGACATCGCGCCCGGCTCCCTGCCGGCCAACGTCGCGATCGGGGACGCCACTGGGAACCGGGTCATTATCGACATCGGCAATGGCGTCTTCGCGCTGTTCGCCCACCTGAAGCAGGGCTCGCCGACGATCAAGGCCGGCGACAAGGTGACGCGCGGACAGATCATCGGTCGGCTGGGCAACAGTGGGAATACCACGGAGCCGCACTTGCACTTCCAATTGACCCGATCGGAGGCGCCGCTGGTGGGCGACAACGTGCCGTTCGAGATCGAGTCCTTCGACTACGTCGGCCAGTTCAAGGAGACGGGTGAGTTTGATGCCGCCTCGGCCGGTCCCCGGACAAGCCAACTCCCGATGGCCAACTCCGTCACGAGCTATCCGAGATCCTCGCAGTAACCAGCAGTCCGGGTCCGTGCATCCGCTACCGAATCCGCGCGCGTCCACCGCGATAGACTCAGCGGGTACGCACGGATGGGCGCCGAAACGAGAGACCGTTGAACGCAGCCTCGGGCCAGGACGCACTCGACGCACAGTTGTGCACACTGCTCCTTAACAGCGATCGGCTCGCGACCACGGACATGCTTGCCAGCGTCGCCGCCAAAGCCGGCGACCCTAACGTGCTGCGCGAGCACTTGGGCATTGTCGCGTCAACTCTTGCGGGTGAACCCACCCCGCTGCGTGAGATGCTCGACGACGCGGGCGTGACGATGGACAGCCTCGTGGCCGTCGCGACCGGCGTGCACGCGATCTTGGCCGAGCGCCTCGGGGACGACGACCTGAGTCGGGCCATCGGTGAGCACTGCTTTCGGCTGCAACGGCCAGCGGACTACGAACGCATTGTCGCAGCCGTTGACTACCCGGCGACGTCCCGCTGGCTCGCCCGCGTGGCCGCGCGCCTCGCGGCGCAGGCCGGCGTCGAGGTGACGCATGTGGAGCATCGGGTGAAGTCGCCACAGAGTGCGTGGGCGAAATCCGGCGGCGACCTCGCTCGCCTGCTGGGCCTGCATGACCTGCTGGGTGTCCGGCTTGTCGTGGCGGACACCCCAACTTGCTACCAGGCGGTTTCGGGCATCGCGTCGCGGCACGACTTCGATGCCAGCGGCTGGCGTGACTACGTGGCGCGCGCCAAGGCGTCCGGGTACTCCTCGTTGCACATCGTCGTCACGGAGGATGCCAGACGAGTCGAGGTGCAGATCCGCACCGAAAACATGCACCACGACGCGAGATTCGGGCGTGCGGCGCATTGGGCATACAAGCTTGGCAGTGATGGTGAACCCGCCTGGCTGTCGACTGTCCTCGCCGGCAACGATGTGCCTGACAACGTGACCGTGTACACCCCGGCCGGCCAAGCGATCGTGCTGCGGCGCGGCGCCTGCGTCATCGACTTCGCCTACGCCATCCACTCCAACGTTGGTGCGACCTGCGTCGGGGCCAGGATCAACGGTCAGGGTGCTGCCCTGTCAACAGTGCTGGGCGATGGCGACACGGTGGAGGTGCGAGTCGGTCGGCGGGCGGGCCCGAATGCCGACTGGCTGCGGTGGGTGGTCACCCCGCGCGTGCGCACCAAGATCCGGCGACAACTCCGTGATGCCGCAGAGTTGCCCCCTCGAGCTTCGGAACCCGCGGTCGGGCAGCCCGGCCCGGTCCGGCAGAAGTCACCGGCGCCGGAGGGTGCCACCCTGGCAACGGTCACGATCCCCGGTGCGGAGGCCATGCCTTATCGGATGGCGCAATGCTGCTCTCCGACGCCGATGTCACCGGTTGCGATCGTGGCTCGGGGCCTGCGAGACGGAACCCTGACGGTGCATCGCGGCGACTGCGTGAACGTCGTTGAAGCAACGAACACGGTCCCCGCGTCCTGGGCCTGAGCGTCAGCCGAATCGGTCAGGACTTGCCCGGCCCGAAGCCTTGCCGGCGAAGACAGTGCTGAGCCACACCGCGAGGTAGGCGGCAATGATGGTGTATCCCAGCAGCGCCACCTTCTCTGCCGGGGGTATTGCACCGGCGCGCCTGTCGAGTGAAGGGCTAAAGGAAGACAAGCGGCAAGGTGGCCTCTACCCGTGCACTACTCCGAGGTGTCGGGCGCCTCGTTCGCCGCAGCCTGAGCCTGCTCAGCTATGGCGCGGTGTTGCTCGATGATTTCCGGGTGCTCGGCGTAGGCCTTCTGTCGACGGTATTCGGGGTACCACGTCGTGAATCTGATCGCTCCGAACATGGCAAGCAGCGGGATGATCCAGGTGAAGATGATGTTGTTCTTGAGGTCACCGGGGGCGAAGTCGCAGGCCACTCCGACGAGGAAGGACAATCCCCAGACCGCCGTGATCGTCTGGCTCACCTTGACGACGCCGGCTCGGAACAGAGGGTTGTTCTCCCACTGAACTTGGTCGACGCTGAGCTTGGCGTAGTACAGGGTGAACGGCTTCTTCACCAGGATGCCGATGAATGCCGTCAACACCAGTGAGATCTCGGCGATGGTGCCTGACCAGTTTCGAATCCAGGCGTCCCAGGCAGGGTTGACGAACGCCAGCAGCAGCATCGACCCGAACACGACGGTGCCCACCGTGGATAGCTGATGGAGGCCGCGGTGCTGCAGCAGGCCGAAGACCATCCAGGCCGCTGACATCAGAACGGAAATCGAGGTGACAAGCAGGAATGTGTTCGGTCCTGAGAACAGCGACATGATGATGTACGGAATGAAGCCGTAAAAGATCATCAGTGGCGAAACGCCTTTGACCTTGATCTTCTCGGTCGGTTCGGCTTGCGATTCAGGCTGTGCCATGCACTCCATGCTAGGGGTGGTGCGCCCCGCAAGGCTACTTGCCAGGCGGCAGTCAGGCTGGTTTGTCAGGCTACCGAGGTGGCGAGTTAGGTCAGAGAGAGCGTGGTAGACGCGCTCACCTCACCAGTTGCCGCGCCTTAGGGGGTCCCTCGGCTACGGCGTGAGGGTGCAGGCCACCGGGGTGCCGTTCATGGTCGCGGTGCAACTGGTCGGCTTCGGCTGACTGGGTGACGAGTCGGAGAACCCGAACGTGGTGGACGCTCCGCGCGCCAATGTTCCGTTCCATGCAGCGTTGCCCAGGGTGACTCGTCCACCGGTATAGGACAGCCGGGTGGCATTCCACGGTGAGATGTCTCGCGGCCAAGCGAAGGACACCGTCCATGAGGTCGACGCAGTCCCACCGGTGTTGGTCACGGCAACGTCCAGGGTCCGGCCAGTGCCCCAATCGGACACGTTGGTCAGCTTCACGCCGAGTGCGCCGTTCGAGGTCGGAGTCGGAGTGGGCGTGGGTGTCGGCGTCGGCGTCGGCGTCGGCGTGGGGGTGGGCGTCGGCGTGGGCGTCGGGGTGGGTGTCGGCGTCGGGGTTGGAGTCGGAGTGGGTCCGTTGATCGTTGTCTGCGTGACGCCGCCGAAGTTGCTACCCACCCGGCTCGACAGATTGGCGATGGCTGCATCCAGCAGGTTGAAGAACGCGGTCCGTCCAGCGGCAGTCGAGATGTTCAGCCGG
>JAUPKM010000629.1 GCA_030837445.1 Actinomycetota bacterium | reverse complement strand
AGGATGCTCGCTAATCCATCCGACAAGCTCCTCAGCCCTCTTACGCGCCATGATTCACTCCTCGGGACCCCCGTTAGGCCAGCACGTCCACCGCGAGCTTTAGTTCCTGCTCCAGCACAAGCATGGTATCCATGATGGTACCAAGCGCAGCCGACAGCCGGATAGAGTTCCCTTCGGCATCGACGGCACGCACGCGGCTCTTGGCCGTGATGTGATGCTCCACAAACTCCGCAATTCGGGACTCTTCGGCACTCCCGCTCTCGGCATAGATCAGCCGCGCCTTGGCGATCTCGGCCGCATGAGGCATCGCGTCGCCAAGATCTTGCAGGTCAGCCAAGAGCCTCTCCCGCTCCGAGTCTCGTCCCCGACCTCGGGGAATAGAAATCGTCAGGGTTACGCGTGCGTCCCCGTAGTCCACGGACGCACGACGGAGAAACGAGGCTAGACGTCCGGTTTTCTCCGACAGGGCGGCCATATTGCTGGAGCCAATGCGAATATCCACCCTCGATGCACCTGCGGCTGTCTTCAACCTCTCCACCTCCGCGTGAGAAGTGAGAGCCCGTACCGCGATCGGTTCCTTAAGGATCTTTAGATGGTTCATCCAATTTTCGAGGGACCTATGACTGGGTGAAGAAATGGACCCCTGCATTATTCCAACAATGTTACCGTAAGGCGCAAAGGACATGGCTGAAGTCTCTAGGTACCCCCGGTGCGCCTGCGATTCAAGCTCTCGGAGGTCTCCCGTATTGAAATCAATTACCGAAAGCCACTCTCCCGAACTCTTTACCCGATGCAACAATAGATGATTTGCCCTACCTTCATTCATTGTAGTTCCAACGAAAGTATCATCCCCTTCCCATTTGCGCCGAGCCACAGTGGCCCTGGCCAGGTTTCGGAGAATATGCTGAAAATCGATCTGAGAGACCCGAACATGCCCTCCGTCGCGCAATGCAACTACCTCAAAGAAGCCAATGGTCCTCTCCTTGAAAGGATGCTGCACCGCACCCACTCCCTTAGTGTATGATCAAGAAATTCGGAGCTTAGTCCATACAGGTAGCCTCATCACACCGTCCAATCTGACGAGATCCGGCTAAAGCACTGGGGTATTCGGGTACTTGGTTGCCCAGGGCCCCCAAGCCACCGCTCCAGCGCTCCACGAGCCCAATCGGGCCCTCAAGCCGCCTTGCGGTTGATCCCGCTTGACCAGCCAGCCCCCTGTTTCAGCCTCGTGAAGCAGGGGCCGTCGGCGGGCCATTAGCGGGCCATTGGCCCAGGCCAACCGGGGGCACTCCAGGCCACTCCGGGCACTCTCCCGGCGCAGGTCAGCAGGTAGATCGCGCGAGATCGGACGGTTCCCAAGCTGACAGTGCGGGTTCGATTCCCGTCACCCGCTCTCATGTAAAGGCCCTGGTCAGGAGCAGATCCTGAGCCAGGGCCTTCGTCGTTCACGGCGCCAGAGCACACCGCGTGCACTTCGCGTGCACTTACCCAGCGCGGACCAATGCGCCCGCCGCCCCGTCGTCAGGGTCGTCCCCGTCGTCGTCCGGGCCGGTCTTCTCCGTCGCGTCCTTCGCTGACGCGGTCTTCTCCGGGTCGGTCTTCTCCGGCGTGACGCCGCCCGGGATCAGCTCCTCGATCCCCTCGGCTATCTCTTCGTCACCGGTCTGGTTCGCATGCTGGTAGATCAGCGCCGCCCGCATGCTGTCGTGCCCCATCCGCGCCATGAGGTCACGCAGCGATGCCCCGGTCTTGGCGGCCAGGTGATTTCCGGTATGCCGGAGATCGTGGAAATGGACACCGGGCATACCGATCTTCGCCACGCATTCGCGCCATCTGCTCTGCCGGTTGAAGTTGCTGCGCCGCAGCACCGTTCCCTTGGGGCCGGTGAAGACCAGAGCTGCCGGGTCGTCACCGGTGTACTCCTTCAGGTGCGCAGCCAGGAGCACCCGGATCGGACGAGGCAGCGTCACCGACCGCAGGCCCGCACGGGACTTGGGCAACGACCGGATCACCTCGCCCGTGGACCTCTCCACCATCGCAGCCCGCACCCTGACCACGCCCGTCCCGGTGTCGACGTCGCACCGGCGCAAAGCGGTGACCTCACCCCACCGGAGGCTGCCGAACGTCGTCAGGAGCACGAGCACCGAGTACCGCTCGGGCATGAGCGCCGCCAGGGCGAACACCTGCTCCACCGTCAGCACCGGCCGTTCCGGGGCGACCTCGGAGCCCGCACCCCGGATACGGCAGGGGTTCCGGGAGATGATCCCGTCGTCCACGGCGGTCATGAGAATGGCCCGCAGAAGCCGGTACGCCTTTGCAACCATCGTCGACGAGACGCCATCGGCGAGCAGGCCCGCCCGCCAGCTCCGGACCCTGGCGGCATCGACGTCCACCAGGGCCGCCCGCCCGAGCCTCGGTTCGATGTACTTGCCGAACAGCCAGCAGTACAGCTCGACGGTCCGGGGCCGTAGCCCGGGACGCTCCTCGATCCACCGTTCGCCGAACCGGGCGATCGTCTCCTTCTGTGCGTCCGGGTTGTGCCACTCCCCTTGCAGGATCTCCGCCTCCTTGACACTGAGCCACTGCTCAGCGGCCCGCTTGCTGGCGAAGGTCTCGGCAGCGGGACGACGGGTGCCGTCGGGATCGGTGTACATCGCCTGATACCTGCCGGACGGCAGCTTGCGCACCAGGCCGAATCGGCGTCGCTTCGCGGCCATCACGCCACCCGCCGATCGGTCCGGGTCGGGCGAGGCTGGACGGTGCACGAGGTGACGAACTCGATCAGGGCCGACTGTTCGATCCGGACATGGTGTCCGATCTTCACGTAGCGGATGCGTCGTTCGGCGATCAGCCGACGCGGGAACCTCGGACCGGTCCCCAGTAGTTCGG
>JAUPKM010000628.1 GCA_030837445.1 Actinomycetota bacterium | reverse complement strand
GAGCGGAACGCGCGCGATCCGTCGCCTCCAATTGGCCGGCACGGGAGGCGACCTGGCTGATACGGCGCGACTGGTGACTGCGCACCGCAGCCAAGGCCAGCGAATTGAAACCGCGGAGATCCTCGCCGATGACCGCCGGACCCCACCCCTGGATCCGGAAACCGTCCACCAATGCCGCATCCAACCTGGGGGCGACAGCAGGATCAGGTGCGTCGGACTCACCACCGGCGAACCACGAGGCGACCGCCGAGCCATCCGAATCTCGCAGCGTCAGTCGGGTAAAGGAGTACAGCCGCGCGATCTGGTCCAGCACCGCTGAAGGGTCCGACGCCCCTGAGGGCTCGGTGAGAGTATCCCGAAGCACCGACGCTTCAACCGATGCCCGTTCGGCGTCGATGCGAAGTCGAATTGCGAGAGTCACAGTGAGACTCGACGCGGCTGCTGCCACCACGAAGACCGCCAACAGGATGATGTCGTCGGTGTTCTGGACAAAGAAGGTGTGGGTCGGGGGGATCAAGTACCAATTGGCGACCCCGACCGCGACCACGGCCACCGCGATCGCTATCGCCACGTTGGTCAACGCAGCGACCAACACCACTTCCAGCATCATCAGCAATAGACCCGACGTGACGGTGACCTCGGGTAGCGCCACCACCAACCAGGTGGTGAGCCAGAGCGACAGTCCGGCGACCAGCAGCACCACCGCGACTCGCGCGTAGGCCCGGTTGTCGCGCGGCGGCACGAATACACGCGCCAGCGTCGTCCCAGCTTCGCTCACACCCGAGTATCCCACTCGTCGGTAACCACGGTCGGGACGCTGGTGACCATCACCCCGGGCAGGAAGAGCAGTCGCGCCTTAAGTCGCAAGGCACTCTGGTTGTGCAGCATCTGCTGCCACCAATGAACGACGACATATTCCGGCACGTACACCGCGACAACGTCGCGGGGAGAGTCCCGGCGGAGCTGGTTGACGTAGTCGATGACCGGACGCGTGATATCCCGAAACGGGGAATCAACCAGGGTCAACGACACCGGAATGTCCCGGGCCTCCCACTCCTGAGCCAGCGCCCTGGCCTCATCCGGATCGGCCGAAGCGTGCAGCGCAACCAGCGTCGATGGCCGGGTGGCCCGGGCGTAAGCAACGGCATGCATCACCGGGTAGTTCACCCTGGAGACGAGGACCACTGCGTGTACTCGGCTGGGGAGCATCACGCCACGATCAGGTGCGGCAAGGGCCGTATCCACCCGGCCATAGTGGCGCCGAATCCCGATCATCAGCAGGACCAGCGCCGGAATCGCAATACAGACCATCCAGGCTCCGTGGGTGAACTTCGAGAACATCACGATCACTAGGACGAGAAGCGTCATGGCTGCACCAACGGCGTTGGCCAACCGAGACCTGCGCATCCTGGCCCGCCCGTCCGCGCCCGGCTGTCGTAAGAGCCGATTCCAATGAATGACCATGCCCGCCTGGGACAGGGTGAACGAGACGAAGACGCCGATGATGTACAGCTGTATCAGCCGGGTGGTGCTGCCGTCGAACACGTAGACGAGGGCGACCGCCACCAGGGTCAGCATGATGATGCCGTTGCTGAAGACCAATCGGTCCCCGCGGCGCCCCAACTGTCTCGGTAGGTAGCCGTCTCGACCGAGGATGGAGGCGAGCACCGGAAAGCCATTGAAAGCCGTGTTGGCCGCGAGGATGAGAATGGCCGCGGTGAAGGCCTGCAGCAGATAGAAGCCGATTCCGTTGGCGCCGAAGACAGCCATCCCGAGTTGGGCGATGATGGTCGGCTGGATCGCGTCCGGGGGTAGTCCGAGCTCCGTTGGGTCCTCTGCGATCTTCGCCCCAGAGGATACGGCCAACCAAGTGACGCCCGCGAACATGACGATCGCGATCGAACCCATTGTGAGCAGCGTCAACGACGCGTTGCGAGACTTCGGTCGGCGAAAGAACGGCACTCCGTTACTGACCGCTTCAACGCCTGTCAGCGCCGTGCAGCCCGAGGCGAAGGCCCGCATTATCAGGAGAACAAGTGCCATCCCGGTCAGGGTCGGCGTTGACACCGGCAAGTCCGCCGACTCCGCCCGGACAGGATCCCCGAGCACGGTGCTGACGACCGCCGAAATGAGCAGAAACGCCACCGCTGCGATGAACCCGTAGGTGGGAATCGCGAACGTCGTACCGGACTCCTTGACACCGCGCAGGTTCATCAGGGCAAGTCCGATGATGAGCGCCCCGCTGACGAGCACCAGATGCTCGTTGACCAGCGGGAAAGCCGACGCGATATTGGCGACTCCCGCCGTAACGGACACGGCGACAGTCAGCACGTAGTCGACCAGCAGCGCACTGGCCGCGACCAACGCTGGCATCGCGCCGAGATTGTCCTTGCTCACGGCGTAGGCACCGCCGCCGTTGGGATAGGCATAGACAGTCTGTCGGTAGGACCACACAACCAACGCCAACAGCGCAATCACCGCCAGCGCGACCGCAGGCGTGAACAGTAGCGCCGAGGCACCGCCGACGACGAGTACCAGCAGGATCTGTTCAGTCGCGTAGGCAACCGACGAGAGCGGGTCACTGCAGAAGACCGGTAGCGCCAACCGCTTCGGCAGCAGCGTCTCCCCCAGCGAACCAGTGTTCATCGCGCGGCCCAGCAACATGCGCTTCATCGGATTGGCCATGCGGCCAGCAAATCCTCGCTCCCGCGTGCGGGCTAGTGACGCTAACGCAGCCTTGACGGATTACCTGACGTCTTCACGCGTTCTTTACGCGAACCATCGCGTGCGCTGTCCGAGAGCCCCGACGTCGGGGCCACCGGTACAGCCACGCCAGACAGCCCTAGCACTGGGAATCGAGCCGAATCGGGCTGGACTACTCACCCTTCCTCGGGGCACTCTTCGTCCGCTTCGTCGCCGTCGTTTTCTTCACGCCCGCCTGCTTGGGACTCGTCTTCTTTGCGGGCGCCTTCTTGGCGGGCGTCTTCTTCACGCCGGCCTTCTTGGCGGGCGCCTTCTTCACGCCGGCCTTCTTGGCGGGCGTCTTCTTGGCGGGCGGACCCAGCGGATCCCAGTGCGGTACCTCGACTTGGCTGAGTTTCGAGAATCCGTGTCGCATGCACTCCATCAGCAGCGCATGGTCGGTCACGGCTGCGTCGTCCATCGCAACGCCGATGGTGGCATCCCCGTGATAGGTGAGCAACGCCACGAACACTGCGGCGCCGATCGGCGGCGGCAGCGGGATCATCTGCTCCACAGCTGCTCCAGCGAGGAATACCGGCACCGGTGGACCCGGCACATTCGAGGCCGTCACGTCGCTGGCGGTGGCCGCGGCCGAGATGACCTCGAACGGGATGAACCGGCTGATTTCAGCCAACTGATCAGCAAATCCGAGGGCAGGTTCGGCTCGCCAGGCGGTCACCGTCCTGCTGATCTCGTCCATCAGCGCAACTGGATCACCCTCGGACGTGTTCACCGTGAAGTGCGCAATCGTGACCGCGTTCTGGGCGTGGTCGTCGGATTTGCGCAGGCTGATGGGCATGTTCAGGTTCAATTCGGCCACCGGGGTGCCCTGCCGCCGGTGATACTCCCCCATCGCTTCGGCGACTGCCGCCAGGTAGGCGTCATTCAGCGAATGACCGGTGGCTTTTGATGCCCCACGGAGGTCGGAGAACTTCAGCTGGAAGGCTCCGTAGTGGTAGTTGATACTCCGCGCGGTCATGATCGGTGACAGTCGCACAGTCGGGGGCCGAGCGAATCGCACCAACGAACCGGCCACCTCGGAGAGTTGCGCGATCGCCTCGCTGGGATCCTGCAGGAAGCGCATCGCAGCAGGCACGGCCAGGCCGGCCACTCCCTTGGCAGTCTTGACGACCCAGTCGACGTTGTCTCGAATCATCAGTTCCGCGAACGATAGCGACGAAATCGACTCACCCCGCGGTGCCCGCGGCATGGGACCGAGTTCGGCACCCTCCGGGGAGAGGTCAACCAACGCCGCGCCGAGTTGCAGCGCGCCCTGACCGTCGGCCACCGCGTGATGCAGTTTCGTTATGACGGCAGACTTACCGCCGGGCAGCCCTTCCAGCACGGTTACCTTCCAGAGCGGACGGTCCCGGTCGAAGTCGGTCATACTCTGCCGGCGGCACTCGTCCAGCACGTCTGTGAAGTCCGAACCTTCCGCCATCCGGAACCGGCGCAGGTGGAACGAGAGGTCGAAGTCGGGATCGACCACCAGCCTCGGATTTGCGATCCGGACAGGGCCCTCGACGACTTTCTGCCGCAAGATGGGGACGACTCGGCTGGCCCGCTCATAGCGGTCGACCAACCGCTGCCAATCCGGTTCGCCGTCTAGGATCAACAGGCCGATCATCGTCGAACGCATGATCGGGTCCTCGCTGGCCGCTCGCCAAGTCGCGAAGTCCCAGCCCGAGAGCCGAATTGGGTCGAGCCGTTCCTGAGTCATGCGGCAGCCTCTCATCTAGCGTCGGGGCGTCGACACCACCGCCCACGTTCTTCTCCGCCGCCGATTCTGCCCCATTCGAGCGGCGCAACGTCCGTTGGGCGGATCCGTACCGGTGGGCAACCGGTCAGACGGCCTCGGGTCCGCGCTCGCCGGTGCGCACCCGGACCAGCGTCTCGATCGGACTGACCCAGATCTTGCCATCCCCGATTCGGCCCGTATATGCGCTGCGCTGGATCACCTCCACTACGTCCGCGACGTCCTGATCGTCCACCACCACCTCCAGCCGAACCTTGGGTACCAGGTCAACCACATATACCGCACCCCGCTAGACCTCGGTGAGCCCACCCTGACGGCCACATCCGCTCGCCTCCGAGACTGTCAAGCCACGGATCCCGAATGCCTGCAGGGCGGCCTTGACGTCGGCCAGTTTGAATGGTTTGACAATCGCAGTGACGATCTTCATGCGCGGTCCTCCGGTCTATCTTGCTCGCGGCCTGGGTGACCCTGGCCGCCCAAGGCTCCATGGTGACCCACCCCGGCGAACGAACCCGCCTGGGTTCCCATGATGTCGTAGGCGCTCTCGGCGTGCTCTGACAGGTCGATCCCGCCCATCTCCTCGTCCCTGCTGACCCGGAAGCCCATTGTCCGGTCAAGTACCTTCGCGATCAGCCAGGTGACGGCGAAGGCGTAGCCGAGTGTGACCAGCGCAGCCACGGCCTGCTTGCCGAGCAACCCGAGACCGCCACCGTAGAACAGTCCATCCGCGCCCGCGGAGTTCGCGGTCGTCGTCGCCAACAATCCGATGGCGAACATCCCCACGAGACCCCCCACACCGTGGACTCCGACCACGTCGAGCGAATCGTCGTAGCCAAGCCGGTACTTCAGGCCGACCGCAAGGGCACAGAGCGCACCCGCGGCCAACCCGATCAGCAGCGCGCCGAGCGGGTTCACGAACCCGCAACTCGGCGTGATACCCACCGCACCAGCCACCGCGCCGGACGCTATGCCCAGGGTGGTCGGTCGGCCATCCCGGAGACGTTCCACCACGACCCAACTGAGTGCACCCATGGCGGTGGCGATCTGGGTGTTGATCATTGCCGTCGCGGCCAGACCGTTCGCGGCAAGCGCCGAGCCGGCGTTGAATCCGAACCAGCCGAACCAGAGCAGGCCCGCGCCGAGTAGGACAAGCGGCAGATTGTGCGGTCGCATCGGGTCGCGCTGCCAGCCGACCCGCTTCCCCACTACCAGCACTAGCGCCAGTGCAGAGAAACCGGAGTTGATCTCGACCGCTGTCCCGCCCGCGAAATCCAGCGCATGCAGCCGATCGGCGATCCATCCGCCTTCACCGCCATCGAAGGCAAACGCCCAGTGCGCGATCGGCAGGTACACCAGAGTTGTCCAAGCGGCCACGAAGACGATCCAGGTTCGAATCCGAACCCGGTCGGCGACCGCACCGGAGATCAG
>JAUPKM010000627.1 GCA_030837445.1 Actinomycetota bacterium | reverse complement strand
GGGAGGCAGTCCAGGGAGGAATCCACATGCGAGTTGCCAAGCGACTCACACTGCCCATCGCCGCGGCGGCCGCCTCGATGAGCGTCCTCGCGGCTGTCCCCGCGACGGCGGCTCCGGCCGCGTCCGCCACCACTCAGGTAGCGGCGGCGAAGGCCGCACCGAACGCCTGGGCCAAGCTTTCGCTGGCCCAGAAGGAAGCCCGGCTGGACCAGGCCCGTAAACACAAGGTGCTCGTGGCTGTGACGGCCACTTTGGGAGCCCGCAAGCGCCACGTTGAGGCTGTCCGCAACGAGTACAAGCTCGCGGTAGCCGCCGAGAAGGCCGCTGCTGCGAAGGTCACCCAGGCCGACTCCAGCAGCGTTGCCGCTGCCCAGCAGGAGGCAACCCGCCTGGCGGTGGCACGGACCCGCTGGGCCAAGATGCTGCCCTCAGCCGAGGCGGATCTGTGGCGCACCATGCGCAACCGTGAGATCGCCCGTCGGGCCCTCGCGCAGGCGAATGCCCGCGTCAAGTCCGTTGACGCCCACGAGAAGTGGGTGGTGGATACTCGGGCGCGGGTGGTCAGTCTTGCCAAGAGCCGCGCTGGCGTGTCCTCCTACGTCAGGGGTGGCGAGGGGCCGTACAGCTTTGACTGCTCTGGTCTGACCATGTGGTCCTACTCGCAGGTCGGGATCGACATTCCGCACTACTCCGGGGCCCAGATGGTGACCGGGCGCGCGATCCCGGTCGCGCTGAACCAGATGGTGCCCGGCGACCTGATGTACTTCGGCAGCGGCGGATCCCGCCACGCGGCGATGTACATCGGCGACGGTCAGGTGGTCCAGGCCAACAACCCCAGTAGCGGAGTCTCGATCGACTACGCCTACGCCAGCTGGAACATGTACGACTACGCGGGCTCGACCAGGCTCATCTACTGATCCTTCTCGCAAGTGCAGTAGTTCGACCAAGGCACCAACCGGAGCCGGGCGTGGGTACTTACCCCGCCCGGCTCCGCGTCGTCTACTGGCTGCCATCCCGCGCATACGACACCGCACGTTGTTCTTCCGGCGACAGCGCGTCACTGGCGGAACCGCCCACACCCTTGAGAAATGTCCTCGACTCCGCACGACCATGCAGCGCGGTGATCACTAGACCCTCACCATTGTCGTCCAGCAGAGCGGCGGTGAACGACTGTCGACCCGCAACGTCATCGAAAGCGTCGTACCGAACGACGGATACGTGCCGCAGCGCGCCGTCTGCGGGGTTGGGTACGCCCACGATCGGCGCCGCCGACGGCGGACTGCCCGGTCCCGCCCAGGGCTCAGTGGCTGCCCCCGGCGCCGGCCGGGCACGTCGGTCCCGGCGGGCCACCAGGCTCGACCAGCCGGCCACGATCAATGCGATCAGAGCGACACCCAGCGCAACCATGTCCACCGACCCAGGTTAGCCAGGTAGGTGGGGTGCAGCCGCCTATGACCCGGATCACACCCACCCGGGTATGGCCGATCAGCGCAGTGGGCACAATGTGGACAGGAAGTGACGGGAGGCCACGGGGGAGTCTCCCGTCTGCCACGTCGGGTGGACCTGCGGCGCATCGCGGATCCACCCGACGTTTTTTCCTCCGGGTCCCTCAGGTTGCCCGCCGCCGATGACCAGTGTGTAGCCGATTGACTACCCTCCGGCGATGCTCCAGGAAAATTCAGTTGAAATCGCGACTATGTCCCGCCACGGCTTGCCTTCGACGCTGAGGGCCGCCTAGTCTGGGGGTGTCTGGGCGCCCCCGCATCCCCCGTCGGCGGCGCCCAGACCTCAATCTTTTTCCGTCGGTCTCATTCACCCCTGCAAGTCTCGCCAGCTCGACAGGCGCAGGCTGCCCCGTGCTGCGTCTCCACTCGGGTAGGTGCATCCTTGGCGCGTGGCCTTGACTCGCGAACCGCTGGTGATAGCCCATCGCGGTGCCAGTGACGAACTGGCCGAACACACTTTGACTGCTTACGAGGAAGCAATCACCGCTGGTGCGGATGCGCTTGAATGCGACGTCCGGCTGACCGCGGACACGGTTCTGGTATGCGTGCACGACCGCCGTATCGACCGCACCTCCGATGGCAGAGGTGTGGTTGCCACCAAGACGTTGGCGCAGTTGGAGGAACAGGATTTCGCGGGCTGGAAGCATGAGTGGCCGAGCGGGCTTGACAGCGATGACCAGCCGCCGCCCTACGACGCCATTGCGCGAAAGGTACTGACGCTGGATCGTCTGCTCGAGTTGACGACTTCGGTGGACCGCCCGGTGGGCCTGTCCATCGAGACGAAGCACCCCACCCGGTTTGGCGGTTTGGTCGAGTCCATGCTTGTGGACACCCTGTCCCGTTACGGGTTGTTGGAGCCCCGAAGATCGGGGGCGGGAGCAATCCGGATGATGTCCTTCGCCGAGTCGGCCGTTCGGCGGATGCGCACCCTGGCGCCGGATCTCGACCGGGTGTTCCTTATGGACCGGGTGCCGGTCAGATGCCGCGCCGGTTGGCTCCCGTTCGGTGCCCGGTACGCGGGACCGGGGATTGAGATCATCCGTCGTCACCCCGGTTATGTGCGAAAGGTCCATGAGGCCGGGGGCAAGGTGCACGTCTGGACGGTAGACGAGCCGGATGATGTCGATCTTTGCCTATCGCTCGGAGTCGACGGGATCATCACCAATCGGCCGGCCGCGGTGCGAGACCGGGTCTACGGCTGACCCCTGCTCGGCCGGGCCCCTCACCACCACCTGCCGTCATGACAACGGCAGCAACGCACCAGGGTTGAGCACCCCGGCCGGATCCATGGCCCGCTTGATCTCTCGCATCGTGTCGATCTCCGCCGCCGACCGGGAGAGGTGCAGCCACTGCGCCTTCGCCCGGCCCACCCCATGTTCGGCGGAGAGCACTCCGCCCGCCTCGGCAGTTATCGCGAAGATCGCCCGATCAAGTTCGTTGTCGCCCGCGGGAACACCAGCGATCTCCACGTGCAGGTTGCCGTCCCGAAGGTGACCGAAGACAACGACCCGGGCATCTCCGGGTGCGCAGGAACGGGCAGCTGTAGCCACCTGATCCAGCCGAGGCAGCGGCACCGAGATATCCAACTTGTGGGCCACCCCGAGCGCTGAAATGGCGTCCGGTTGGCGCTCGCGGTACTCCCACAGCCGCGCAGCTGTCGCCGTATCCATGGCCACCACCGCGTCGCTGTCGGCCGGCAGCTCGAGCCAGTCGCCGCTGACTTCCAACAACAACAGGTAGGGCCACTCCTGCTCCAGAGGGGGCTGAAGTCCGGCAACCTCGCGCACCAACCGAATCCCCTCGGCATCGATGATCTCCGCCGCCAGCAACCGCTCACCCTCGGGCACGGCTGACTCGACCAGGTCCAACGCAGCGGCCATGTCGGGGACTCCAACCAGGCCTACCGTGGTTGTTCCCACCGGGCGATGCAGCCGCAGCCGGACTGCAGTTATCACCCCGAGGGTGCCCTCCGACCCAACCATCAGCCCGGTCAAGTGATAACCCGTGTTGTCCTTGGGAAGGCCGTCCAGCCGGGAGATGATCGAACCGTCGGCGCGAACGAATTCAGCTCCGATCACCTGATCCCGGGTCATCCCGTAGGCACACACCCGAATACCTCCGGCGTTCGTGGCACAGGTTCCGCCGATCGTGGCGGTGTCGCGCGCAGCCAGGTCGACGCCGTAGGTCCAACCCGCACGCCGGACATGGTCAGCCACTTCGGCGAGGGTCACACCCGCGCCGACCGTGACCGCCCCCGCCAGGTCGTCCACCGGGTCCAGCCGTCGAAGCCGCAGCGTTGACAGGATGAGGGGCGGGACCCCAGTTGGCGCCGGCACCGAGCCACCGACCATCGAGGTGTTTCCGCCCTGTGGGATCACGGGCAGTCCTGCCGCCGAGCAGTCGGCCAACACCGCGGCTACCTCGGCTACCGACCCGGGGCGTACGACCGCCACTGCCGGCCCCGAGAATCGCCGCGTCCAGTCAACCGAGTAGCCAGCGACCAGATCCCGGTCCACAATCAGGTTCGGTTCGCCCACTACGGCGGCAATCCGGTCGAGGCACTCCAGGTGCCCCGGCGTCGTCGTCTCGATGCTCATTCTCGGTACCTCCGTCGGTTCGGGTGGCAGAGCCGTTGTTGGGTCAGGTGGCAGGGTTACTACTTGAGGAGCCGACTCATTCTTCTGTCGGCCAGCAGGCGGCCTCGGTTCTGGCAGGTCGGGCAATACTGGAACGACGAGTCGGACAGCACCACCTCGGCGATGCTGGTGTCGCACACCGGGCACGGCTCACCCGCTCGCCCGTGCACTACCAACCCGGATCGCTTGCCATCCTTGAGCTGGTCCGGTCGGAGTTGCCGGGCACGCTCCAATGCGTTTGCCAATACTTCCTTGACACTGACCGCCAACCGGGTCGTCTCGGCAGCACTCAGCGTGTCCGCCTTCCGGTAGGGCGAGAGTCGTGCCGCGTGCAGAATTTCATCGCTGTAGGCGTTCCCGATCCCGGCGAGGGTCCGTTGATCGCGCAACAGCGACTTCAGTCGAATCGACCCAGCCCCGTGCAACAGCTCCGACAGTGCGGCGGGCGTGATCTCACCGGCATCCGGCCCCAGCGCCGCAAGCCCGGGGACCTCGCGCGGATCTGCCACGACGTAGAGGGCTGCGGACTTCCGGGTGCCCGCTTCGGTGATGTCCAGACAGGTTCCCGGCTCTCCGTCGGCGGTGACCGTCACCAACCTCGCCACGAGCGGTCCCCGGCCGGGTCGAGTGACTGCCAGCGGCACCCGGTCGGACAACTTGACCCAGCCAGCCCGCGCCAGGTGAATGACGACGTAGAGCTCGCGCTCGGTGGCGGCCGGCGCTGCGGTGGTGGCAGTGGCAGTGGCGGGGGCGGTGGTGGGGGCGGTGGTGGCAGTGGCGGGCGCGGTGGTGGCAGTGGCGGGCGCGGTGGTGGCTGAAAGTACCAGGAATTTGCCCGCTCGGGCGCATCCTCGAATGGTGGCTCCGTGAAGATCTGCGGGTCCGGGCGAGACGGTCTTCAGTGCACTCACCGCCACGACATCGAGCCGGGCGATTCGATCACCCACGCAGGCGCTGGCAATGCGTTCCGCCAACACCTGCACCTCAGGCAATTCCGGCATGGCCCCACCCTTGCGCAGATCCCCTGCGAGCTGCACCCCGAAGCACAAGTTGCGCCTCGGCCCGGTGAGCGGCCGCAGCGTGCGCGGCTGCTAGCCTGCTGCTGCGCGCGCGAGTGGCGGAATAGGCAGACGCGCACGGTTCAGGTCCGTGTGCCCGAAAGGGCGTGGGGGTTCAACTCCCCCCTCGCGCACAAGTAGTCCGAATTCCCTTGCCAATACCGGCTCGGCGAGTTCGACATGGCGCCCGGAATCAGATCGCTGCCCAACTAATATTGGGATTCGCGACGACGGAGGGTACCGGGATGAGTGACGGTCCAACCAGCCAGGCGGAAACGAACACGCCCGAACCGCGGAGCCGGTTGCGATCAGCGGTTTTGGATTCGCCGTTGACCGGAATCTCCCCCTGGATCGTGATGTCACTGTTCAGCGGCCCAGGCCGGTTTGAGGCTTCGGTTCTCGCGGCGATGGCTCTTTCACTGGTCATCTTCGTGCTCGGCAGGAGACGCGGGAGTTCCGTCAAGTTGCTGGAGATCTTCGACCTCCTGTTCTTTGTCGGCTTCGCCGTCATCGGCATCCTCGCGTCCCCGGCGACGATCACCTGGATGGAACAGTGGGCCGGCGAAATCACCAACATTGCCCTGACCATCTATGTGCTCGTCACAATTGCGATACGCAGACCGTTCACGCTGGGCTACGCCAAGGAATCAACGGAACCTCGACTCTGGGACTCCCCGGGATTCCTGCGCATCAATTATCAGATCTCCCTGATGTGGGGCGCGGTGTTCGGCTTCCAGACGATGGTCGGACTGTACGGCGACGCCATCCAGCACACTTCAGACAACTTCTGGACGGGCTGGACTCTTCAGTTGCTAGCGACCGTCTTCGGTGTCGCCTTCACCGAGTTCTGGCCGGAGTACGCCTACAGCAAAGCCCACGGCAAGCCGCTGCCGTCCAAGCGCCCACTGCTCGAGTGGATTCCGGTGTCTGTGGTCATCACGGGCGTCGCGGGTCTGCTGACTGAGGCGATAGACTCCATCCTCGGGATCGCGCTCGTCGTCGTAGGAGGGATTGCCGAGGTTGCTTTGATACGTATCCAAAGCGCCGAGCGGGCTCGAGGAGCATCGCAGCCGAAGTAGCACGCGCCCCGTTGCGTTCCGCGACCGGTGCCGATGCTTGGCCGCAGCGATCTCGGCGGGTTTGGCGCATGCTGCGCGCCACCTCTGGATGCGGGCGCTTCCTAGGTCGCCCCCGTCACCGGCAGGTGTCGCATTCACGGTCGACTCAAATCGGCGCGGCCAGCGCGGCCACCTTTCGTCCACATTCGTGGAAGACCGCATCCGCGCCGCGCTGTTTTGTCGGGACCTCGAGGTATCCTTAGAACGTAAGTTCGAGTGGGCAGGTTCGTTCGGTTTGGTTGGCTCAGTAATCACTTTGGTTCGGTTGGTTGCCTTGGGGGGTGAACTGTATGGAACGGTCGTCGAGGTGTGGGCCGGTGGTGGTCGAGGTGTGGCGTGACTTCGGGGTGTGGCCGGTGGATCCAGGCGGCCCGGTCGATGTGTGGGACCGGGTGGCGGCGCTGGGGGTGGCCGTGGAGGTGGTGCCCGGGTGTGTCGGAGGCGCGGCCGAATCCGACGCTGCCGCGGCCGCCTCAGCCGAGGACGCTGCCGCGGCCGTCACGGCCAAGGACGCTGCCGCCGACACGGACGCTGAGGCCTCCGCCGAGTCCGCGGATGCCGCCGCTGAGGAGTCGGATGCGGAGGCCGAGGGTCCGGAGGTGTTGGTGTCGGGGGGCGTGTGGGAAGCGCAGTTGGCGCTGGTGGTGTCGCGGTGGTGGTTGGCGTCGTGTCCGGGGTGGGTGTCGGCGCAGTGGGCCGACGTCCGACTGTCGTCGCCGGTGCGGGATCTGATGGGGTTGCCGCCGGGGCCAGCACTGTTGGCGGCGG
>JAUPKM010000626.1 GCA_030837445.1 Actinomycetota bacterium | reverse complement strand
GGTGCAGCTCGCCATCGCCGCGACCTACATACTGAACACCAACTGGCTCCTCGCCCGAGGGCCGGAGGAAACCTCGCGAACGACGCTGCAGCACACGATCATCCAGTACGGCGGGCTGATCCTGTTCGCCGCCATCCTGCTGATCAACGTGATCCGCCGGGAGAAGAACCCGACCGCCGAGGCGTTCTCCTGGGACTGGTTCAACCCGTTCGCGATCGACAGCTTCGCCGCCCTGCTCGGCGGGTTTCTCGTCGCCGTCTTCATCTTCTGGGGGTTCGACGCCTCGCTGTCGATGTCGGAGGAGACCTCCGGCGCGCCCGGCCAGTCCGGCAAGAGCGGCGTCACCGCGATCGTCATCACCGTCATCACCTACGTCGTAATCGGGGTTGCCGCCCTGGCCTTCGCCGGAACCGATCCCAGCAATGAAATGAGCCTGACCTACGAGGCCAATATCGATGACGTATTCGCCTCTCTGGCCAGGAATGCCGTTGGCCCGCAGGGGGCGGTGGCCGCTGCGCTGATCATCGGCCTCTCGGCCTTCTCCGCGACGCTGTCGACGGTGATGGCAACCGTCCGCGGCGTGCTCGCCATGGCTACCTACAAGGCCCTGCCGGACCGGTTCGCCTCGGTGGATCAGGTCGTGCAGACACCGAAGTTCGGCACCTGGTTCATCGGTCTGACGACACTGGCGATCTACGGTGGGCTCACCTTCGTCAGCGACAGCATCGTCGAGGACTGCGTCTACAGCGTCGGCATCGCGATCATCACCTACTACAGCGTGGTCGCGGTGTCCTCGGTGGTGTACTTCTGGGACACCGCGTTCCGGTCGTGGCGCACTGCGTTCGGGCAGGTGATCCTGCCCGGCATCGCCGCGCTGATCCTCATCCCGGTCGGGATCATCGAGGCCTACCAGATGGCCCAGCCGGACAACAACGCCACCAGCGCATCGCTGGCCGGAATCGGCGTGGTGTTCATCATCGGGGTGGCCAGTCTGGGATTCGGCGTGCTGCTGATGATGCTGTGGAGTTTGAAGTCTCCAGCGTTCTTCCGCGGTGAGACACTGCGGCGGGAACGCACCCAGCGCGAGAAGACGACAACCCCGCCCAGCTGACCCGGCCGCAGCGGCGCAGGTCTGCGGCTACGCGCGGTCGAGTTGCTCGGCGTCCCGCTCGGCGTCGTCCACTGCGTGCTGAAGCTGTTTCTCGACTGCCTCCAGTGCCAGTCGGGCGTAGACCATCTGGCTGGTGGTCGCCAACTGCCCGCGTCCGCGCGTGTTGAAGGTGAGGATCCAGCTGAGCAATGTCGACACCCGGTTCTTGAACCCGACCAGGTACACCAGGTGCAGAACGAGCCAGGCCATCCAGGCCAGGTATCCGCCGAACTCCAGCTTGCCGATCTTGGCCACCGCATGGTGTCTCGAGATCGTCGCCATGCTGCCCTTGTCCCAGTACTTGAACGGCGCGCGGGCCGCCGGGTCGTCGGTGCCCTTCGCAATTCGACTGATGATCTTGGCCGCGTACTGGGCGCCCTGAATCGCCCCCTGAGCTACCCCGGGAACCCCGGGCACCGCCGCCATGTCGCCGATGACGAACACGTTCGGATGACCTTTGACGGTCAGGTCTGGCTCGACCACCACCCGTCCCGAGCGGTCCACTTCCACACTGTCGCACTGCCGCGCGACCATCTCCCCCAGCGGGCTGGCCTGAACTCCCGCCGACCACACCTTGCAGGCGCACTCGATGCGGCGGGACGCCCCGGTCGTCTTGTCCTTCACCGTGATTCCCATGTAGTCCACATCGGTAACGACCGAGTTGGGGTGCACCTCCACACCCAACTTCTCCAGCCGCCGCTGCGCCTTGCGTCCGAGATTCTCCCCCATCGGCGACAACACAAACGGCCCGCCGTCGAACAGCATCACCCGGCATTCGGCCGGGTCGATGGTGCGAAACGCGCCCGGCAGGGTGCGCCGGGCGAGTTCGGCGATCTGACCCGCCAACTCCACCCCGGTCGGCCCACCGCCGACGACCACGAACGTCAGCCGCCGAGCGCGCTCGGCCGGGTCGGTGGTCACCTCGGCCGCCTCGAAGGCTCCCATGATCCTGCCGCGCAGTTCCAAGGCGTCATCGATGGTCTTCATGCCGGGGGCGAAGGTGGCGAACCGGTCGTTGCCGAAGTAGTTCTGCTGTGCGCCGGCGGCCACGACCAGGGTGTCGTACTTCAGCACGGTCCGCATTGCCATCAACCGCGAGGCAACCGTCTGTTCCTGCAGGTCGATGTCCTCGACCTCGCCGAGCAGCACCTTGCAGTTCTTGTTCCGCTTCAGGATCAGCCGCGTAGTGGGTGCGATGTCCCCGGCGGAAAGAATTCCGGTGGCCAACTGGTAGAGCAGCGGCTGGAACAGGTGGCTGGTCGTCTTGGCCACCAGGGTGACGTCGACATCGGCCCGCCTGAGCGCCTTGGCGGCGTTGAGCCCACCGAAACCGGAACCGATGACGACGACGCGGTGTCTGGCGGCGCCCGCAGTGGGACTGCCCATGGTTATTCCTTCCCCGCTTGAGCGCCGGAGCGCTGGGGTGCTGAGTGCTGGGGTCTTGCAGGTGTGGACACTAGCCGCGGGCGGCTGGGCGCGCCCGACGAATCGGGGAGTCGTTCAGCCTGACCGGGTAACCCGCCGGACGTTAATGCCGAACCGGCCATACCGAAGCGCCGAGTGGGCCATGATTCGCAGTCATGCAGACCACCGAACTCAGCCGCGAACTGGCCACTCGTGAGGCCGCCGGCGACTACCTGACCGTCATCGCCGGCGTCCGGGAACGGTTGTCGGCCGACCCGGCAGCCTTCAAAGATCCCTGGATCAAGGGCTGGGTCGGCCGGCGTTGGCGCGATCTGTTCCTGCAGCAGGCTGTCCAGGACGCCGATGCGGTC
>JAUPKM010000625.1 GCA_030837445.1 Actinomycetota bacterium | reverse complement strand
TGGAGGCCGATCTGGGGGTGGACACCGTCAAGCAGGCGGAGGTGTTCGCGACTGTGCGGGAGAAGTTCGATATCGCGCGGGATGACGAGTTGCAGTTGCGGGATTTCCCGACTCTGCAGCACGTGATCGATTGGATGAGTAGCCGGGTCAGTGTCGGTAATGCGCTGACGGGCGAGCTCCAACCGCCGGTGGGCGGTGCCGGCGTGGGGCCGCGCATTCCAACGTCGACGCAGCAGGTCCCGCGGCGGGTTCCAGTGCCGGTCCTTCGTCCGGAGTTGTCCGAATGTGAGCCGACCGGGGTGTCGCTAGGGGCGGGGGACCATATCGTCATCGGGACCGACCAGTCCGGTGTCGCAGACGAACTGGCCGCGACACTGCGGGATCGGGGATGTGATGTCACCCTGTTTGCGCCCGAGCCGGAGTCGGTGCTGCCGGTCGAGCCGGTGACTGGGATCTTCTGGCTGCCAGCGCTGGATGAGGATGGCGACCTGCCCGACCTTGAATCGTGGCGATCGGCGCTGGGTCGGCGGCTGCACTCTCTGTATGCGCTGGTGCGGCACACGGTGGACCAGGCACCGTTCCTGGTGACCGGTACCCGGTTGGGAGGCCTGCACGGCTACGGGCAGGAGCCAGCTTCGAATGCATTGGGGGGCGGGGTCACCGGATTCGCCAAGTCCTACCACCGGGAGCAGCCGCTCACCACAGTGAAGGCGATCGACTTTGGTCCGGCAGCTGCTGACACCGTCGCTGCTGCCCTCTGTGAGGAGGCACTGCGGGGCCCTGGACAGGTCGAGATCGGCCGCTACTCCGACCAGCGATTCGGAATCGGTCTGGCCGAACAACCTCTGACCGAGGAGTTGCACACGAGCCTGCACCCAGACTCAGTCTTCGTCGTCACAGGGGCTTCCGGGGCCATTGCCGCAGCGGTCGCAGCGGATCTCGCCGAGGTTGCCGGCGGAGGGACCTTCTACCTGCTGGCGCGCACCGAACTGCCGGACGCAGGGGATCCCGATGTAGCGACCCTCCGGTCCGATCCAGCCGGGCTGCGCGACGTCGTTATCGAGCGATTGACGGAGACCGGGGCCCGAGTCACCCCGGTCGAAGTGGCGGCTGTCGTCGCGGCTGTCGAGCGGGGCGCCAACGCCAGGGCCGGAGTCGACGCTGTGGTTGCTGCCGGCGGGGTCGCGATCTATCGGCGCACCGACGTCGCGGACCCGGTGGCAGTCGAGGAGGTCATTTCGGAGATACGTGCTGCCCATCAGCGGGTCGATGTGTTGATCCACGCGGCCGGAATCGAGGTCAGCAAGGACCTCACCCGCAAGGATGAGCAGGAGTTCGCGAACGTGGTGTCGGTCAAGGCAGATGGATGGTTCAACCTGTTGGCTGCCACCACTGAGCTCGAGGTTGGCGTCGCCATCGCCTTCACCTCAATCGCCGGTCGATTCGGCAATGCCGGTCAGACCGACTACGCCGCCGGCAACGACCTCATCTGCAAAAGCGTCTCGGAACTCCGCGGGACCCGGCCCGGCACCCGCGCGGTTGCGCTGGACTGGACTGCCTGGGGGGGTATCGGAATGGCGACCCGTGGTTCCATCCCGCAAGTGATGGCCGCTGCCGGGGTCGAGCTGTTGGATCCTGGCTGTGGGATTGATTTCCTTCGTCGGGAGATTCTGCACGGCACCCAGGGCGGGGAGGTGGTGGTCGCCGGTGAGCTCGGGCTGATGGCCGCAGGATCGGATCCGACCGGGGGGTTGCGTCCCCAGCCTGCCGACGGTCGATTCGGGCCGATGATCGACACCTTGGATCAGCTCGACCCCGATCTGGGCCTGGTCGCGACTGTCACCCTCGACCCGCGCGAACAGCCATTCCTCACTGACCATCGGATCGACGGAACCGCGGTGCTGCCGGGAGTGATGGGGATCGAAGCCATGATCGCAGCGGCGATGGCGATGGCTCCCGGGTGGCATCCGGTGGCCATCGAGGAGGTTGACTTCAGGGCGCCGGTGAAGTTCTACCGGGACGAACCTCGCACCTTGACCGTCACCGCGGCCGGAGCCCCGCTGGGCGATGATCTGGTCTTCTCGTGCGTGCTGAGCGCCAGTCGGGTACTGCCTGGTCGGGCAGAGCCGCAATCGGTTGACCACTTCACCGGTCGGGTCAGGCTGAGTCGTTCGAGGCTTCCCGATGTCGAGTTCGGTGAGTTGCTCGCAGCGGATCAGATCGTGTCCGCGGAGGATGTCTACCGGTTCTATTTCCACGGACCCGCCTATCAGGTGGTGAATTCGGCGTGGCGTACCTCGACCGGGGTTGCGGCGCAGATGGCAGCCGACCTACCGCGCCATCACGATGGCGACAACGGGACTGTGACCCGGCCGAGGTTGATCGAACTCTGCTTCCAGACCGCTGGCCTGGTGGAAGCGGGCCGAGACGGGCGGTTGGCCCTGCCGAGTCACGTCGATCGGGTCGAGTTCATAACCTCGAACTCGGTGGCGGAGAGCGAGTGCAGGTGCGAAGTGCTCGAGGGTGCCGACGGTTTCGACGTGACGGTCGTGGATGCCGCCGGCACCACCGTGGTGCGGGTACTTGGCTACCGCACCATCGGCGTATCCGACGATCTTGACCCTCTGGTGCGCGGACCCCTGCAGGAGGTTCTGGTCGGGGGGCTTGCGTGAGGACGCAGACGCTGGCAGTTCTCTTCGCCGCGAGTGAGGTCTGGCTGCGCGAACGGGAGGCGGCCAAGGTCACCTTCCGGTCGGGCGCGGAGCGTGGTCGGCCCGCGGTCGGCCCTTCGGGCGGCGTCACCCTCGAGTTGCGGACCACTTCCCACACCTTTTCGGTGACGGTGGAATGTCCGGCGCCAGGTCGGTACCGAATGGCGACTCGCGACTCCACTGCGGAGGTCGAGATCGTGGCCGGCCCGGGGCCGCGCCGGACAATGACCACGGCC
>JAUPKM010000624.1 GCA_030837445.1 Actinomycetota bacterium | reverse complement strand
CGGGCGACGGCGGCGACGGCGGCAACGGCGGCCTCGGTGCACAGGGCGGCAACGGGTTCGACGCAGCCGCGTTGAGCAATGGCAACCGCGGCGGTCACGCGGGCTGGGGCGGCAACGGCGGCGAGGGCGGCCGCGGCGGCAATGCCGGATCCGGCGCCGGTAGCAGCGACGGAGGAAACGGCGGCAACGGCGGAACGGGGGGCCTCGGCGGCAGCGGCGGCAACGGGGCCGCTGGCGATCCCACCTTCGCGTTGCGCGACGGCGCCGGCGGCAACGGCGGGAACTCGGGCATCGGCGGCAACGGCGGCTGGGGCGGCGACGGCGGCAACGCCACCGGTACCGGGCTCAACGGATCCGGCGGCAACGGGGCCACCGGCGGCAACTCCGGCCTGGCCGGTGCCGGTGGCCGGGGCGCCGACGGCACCGCCCTGCACCCCGACGGCGGGCACGGCGGCGTAGGCGGCACCTTCTACGACTTCCCGCCCTGGACCGGGCTGGCGGGTGTTGGCGGGGTGGCCGGCACCGGCGGAACCGGCGGCAGCGATGGACAGTCCGGTTCCCTGGGCAACCTGTTCGATTCGGGTGACGGCGGTGACGGCGGCGACGGGTTCAGCCCCGCCTCGGGCATCGGCGGAAACGGCGGCCATGGCGGGCTGGGTGGCCTCGCAGGTGTCGGCGGGAACGGCGGGAACGGCGGCAGCCCGGTGGACGGCGACGGCGGGAACGGCGGGGACGGCGGCGGGACGACGGGCATCTACGGCCAGGCCGGGAACGGTGGCAACGGGGGCAACGGCACCCGGGCGGGCGTCGGAGTCACCGCCCTCGGCGGTCGCGGCGGCACCGGCGGTACCGGTGGGGAGATCGGCGGTAACGGCGGAAGCGGCGGAGCAGCCACCGCGACGGGCAGCGGTTCCAGTGCGATCGGCGGGGCGGGCGGGGTCGGCGGCGGCCCGTTCTACGCATTCCTGGGCAGCGTTGGCGGTTCCGGCGGCCACGGCGGTACCGCCACCGCAACGGGGACCGGCGTCACCGCCCTCGGCGGTACCGGCGGCAACGGTGCGGACAACAACGGACCCGAGGCCGGCATCGGCGGCTTCGGCGGCCGCGGCGGTAACGCCGTCGCCAGCGGCGACTCGGCTCAAGCCGGCGGTGGTAACGGCGGCAACGGCGGGGACGGCCTGCCCAACGGCGAGGGCCGGTCCGGAGGGAAGGGGGGCGCCGGAACAGCCGTCGGCACCGGGTCGACAGCTACCGATGGCAGCGATGGTGTGGCTGGCCAACCGTGAGGCGGTCTCGTGCCGATCTGCTCACAAGGCAATCGCCTGGTCTCGCGCCAACCTCGACATCCCGTCTTTGAGTAGTTCCTCGCAGGCGACATCGACGGGCATCTGCAGCAATTCCTCTAATTTCAGCCGGATGCCCGACAGCCGCAAGAGTCGGCTACCAGACCCCTCCGCATCGAGTTCGAGCAGCAGATCAATGTCGCTGTCGGGCCCTGCGGTGCCTTGCGCGATCGACCCGAAAAGCCGCGGATTGCTGGCACCGTACTTGGCCAGCACATCGTCGATCGCCTCCCGATGCTCGCGCAGGCGTTGCAGAGCACGACTGCTGTATGCGCTGGCCACCGTACTTATTCAGTGGTCGCTTTAGGGTGGTCGCTTTAGGGACAATCCGAGATCGCGCCGCCATCCTGGGCACCCGGTGTGGTTCTGGGCCCCTACCCGTTGACGGCCTGCGAGACGGCCTCGCCAACCTTCCACACCTCGTCGGCATCCAGGCCGGTGACGGGAACCTCCGACGCAGTGCCGTGCTCGGTCTGACCCAACATCCTGGCGACGGGGGCGAAGCCTGGATGCTCCTTCTTTCCAGTGGACTCCCTGTACGACCTCCAGCAACCGGAGATCATCAGTCGGCCCGATTCGACGGAGAACTTGAACGGTGAATATCGGCGACCGAACGGATAGACGAACATCGACCCAGTGTTGCGCTTGCCGAACCAGAGCCTGAATGGGTAGCGCTCTGAGGCAAGCTGATCGTTGGCATATGCCAACTCCAGTAACTTCAGAAGAAATGCTCGGCTATATGGGTCTGTGACGGCGCCAACAAATTCGTCGATGGTCCAGTTCTCCGGACTGGGCCGTAAGTGCGACTCGATCTTGGCTGACCTTGGAGCCTCGGCAGCAGTTCGCGGTCGAGCGAAGGCACCTGAAGTGCCAACGGCACCCGGCTTCGCGGCGGCACTCGCCCGTCCGGTCAGCCAGATCCTCAGCCGGTCCTGCTTACCGGGCGAGTCGGGCCCGAACACCTCGTCCTCTGACCGCTTGCCAGACCGGGTAAGGCTGTTGATGTCGTCCTCGGCCGAGTACTGCACCGTGACGGTGACGTCGTCCTTGCTGAACTCGTCGGTCCGGCTGGTGTGCTCGAATTGCCAGCCCGACTCGACGGCAATATCGACGGTGTCGAGCCGGAATGCTGTTCCTTCTGCCACGTCCCTATTCCTCCCCATCTGCGAACACATCGGTCTCCGCTACCCGAACGGCCAACTGGTCGACCTGCCGCAACAACGCGGCCGGGCCCAACCCTAGATCCAGGGCCCGACAATGGATCGTCACGCCGGAGCGCTGCACGGTGTGCACCCTGCCGTCCTCGTTGCCCTTGGCGTAGATCAGATGCCCTTCGCGCAGGCCGAGCACGGTGCAGTAGGCCAGCATCTGGTAGAGGTCGGCATTCGGGAACCCCTCGGGACGCTCCGCCTTGTACTTCGCGTCGACCACCGCGACTCGCGAGTCGCCATGACGGCACAGCAGGTCGGGCTGCATGGCGATGCGACGTTGCTCGTCCAGGTGCAGCGGCGCCTGCAATTGGCAGTGCCAGCCCTTGCGATTCAGCGACTCCGACAGTGCGATGGTGACGAAATCCTCGAAGATCTTCCACATGTCGAACATGTATCCGGTGACCGTCACCTCACCGATGCGATGTTCGAAGGATTCGGCCGCCAGAACGATCTCGGCAAGCCGTAGTGCGGCGTGGTAGCGGGCGTTGAGCCGACTCGGCTGCCAACGGGGTGTCGGCGCGCCCCGCGGCGGCACCGAGACCTCCAGCAGCGTGCGGCGCAGCCGTTGCAGGCGTTGCCGTGCGGGGGCGCTGATCCGGGGAACGGTCAGCAGGCGCAGCGTCGCCATCGCCAGCAGTTGGTTCTCGGCGATGTCGACGGTGAAGTCGTCGTACTGGACGGCGATCGGCACCGGCAGTCCGTAGTGCCGGCTCATCTGCTCACCGGCCAGGACTCGTCCGCGCAGTACCGGCAACGCGTCGGTGATGGTCCGGTATCCCTGCAGCAGCCCCTGTTCGACGGCACGGCCGGCCAACCGGTCGAACGCCTCGGCGACCGCGGGCAGCAGTTCGTCAGCCGGGTCCACCCGGATGGGCTCGTCGCGCCAGATCTGCGGGTTTCGGGCGTAGCCCAGCATGAACAGCAGCCGATTGAGGTCGGTGATCTTCGGGCGCACGATGACCTGGCGATCACCGACGG
>JAUPKM010000623.1 GCA_030837445.1 Actinomycetota bacterium | reverse complement strand
TCGGCGGAGGCGGTGGAGGTGGGCGTCGCGCCGACCGTGATCAGTCCCGAGGTTGACCTCCTCGTTCTAGGGTCACCCAATCATGCTTGGAGCATGCCCAGACCCAGCACCCGACAGGACGCCGCCGAGAAGGCGGATGGCCCGGTGGTCAGCCAACAAATCGGGGTGCGTGAGTGGCTCGGCAGCGCTGAGCTTCCCGCGGGGCTGCGGACGGCTGCCTACGACACCCGCGGTTCGCACCCCAAGGTGGTCGTGGCGATGGACCACGCCTCGACGAGCATAGACAAGGGGCTAGCTAAACTCGGTGGGACGCGGTTGGCGCCTAGCGAGCACTTTAGGGTGGCGGACGTAAAGGGTCCGTTGGAGCCCGGCGAGGTCGAGCGTGCGCAGGTATGGGGCCGGACCTTGGCTGGCCTTCTCAACGCATAGGCCACCCATCCGCAGTGCTCACCGCGCGGTGATGGGTACGTCGAAGTACGTGTCAGGAAAGGGTTCATCCTTGAGGGTGTAGTGCCACCACTCCGTGCGCAGATTCTTGAAGCCTTGGGCTGTCATGATTCCGACGAGGGCATCCCGATTCGCACGCTGCGCAGGGGTGAGGTTCGGGTTCGCGGTGTGCGACTCCACGTCGAAACAGTCGAAGCCGGTGCCCATGTCGATGGAGGTGTCGGGGAATCTCTCAGCGGCGGGCAGGGCGCAGTCGACCAAACCGTCGGCGGGAGTCCAGGCAGCGCTCGTCGCGCCAGGAAGCGGCACTAACGTCAGGTCCACCGTGGATCCGCGTGAGTGCCCGGATTTCTCCGCGATGTAGTCGCCCGGGATGAGTTCGTTCTTCGCCACGCGAGGGTAGAACTCGTCCTTCATCGTGGTCGCGTTCGGATCGGCGGCCCAACGCATGAATTCGCTGACCGCGCGCTGCGGTCGGTAACAGTCGTACATCTTCAACGTGTAGCCCTTGGCATTCGCCTGTTCCTGAGCCTTCTTCAGCGCAACTGCTGTCTGTGCGGTCACCCAACAGTCCGAAGCTTGGTATCCCTCGATCGGTGACCCTACGAAATTGTGGTCCGTCGGATAGCGCATCTCCTGCAGGATGGTCGGCGCGACGTTGGCCAATCGGACGAAACCAACGGGCAGCCCCTCCGCGTTGGTGGCGCAGCTGGATTGCGGTGCGCAACCGGCGGTGGTCGGCGACGACGACACTGTTGCTGTCGATGGCCCGCCAGAAGTCGACGTCGCGCAACCCGTCACACCGCTCAGGGCCAGCGGCAGTGCGATCGCGCACGCGGCTGCCCGGGGTCCCAGACGCGCGCTCATGACATAAGTAAATACCCGCTCCCACGACCTCACGCGGCCAGGATCAGCTCATGCCTGGTGTTGACCACCGAGAGGTGCAGGAGGTCCCCGCAGTGGCTGAGTCCGCGGGCGCTGAACAGGCGCAGGTCCTCGGCCACGACCTCAGCGGCAAGCCCGCGGATGGCCATTTGCCGCAAGGGCGCACCGGAGATCCGGGCGGCGAAGCTCCGCGCCCGCCAACTGGCAACGCGCTCCGGCGGGACCGTTCCGGCGTCCAGCCGAGCTGCCTGCAGAATGGACTCCCATTGGTCGGCGAGCGCGCGCGAATCGTCGAAGAGTTCCAGCAGCAGGGGATGCCCGGCGACTCCGATGATCACTCCTCGCTGCCCGGGCAGCGGCACGGGTGAGGTGTCAGGGGAAGGCTCTTGCGGCGCACCCGACCTCGACCGCTCGAATCGCTTGCTGACCTCGACCAGCGACGAGGTGTCCGACGGGCCGTAGGCGCGCTCGTAGTAGTGAACCCGGCGCCACACGTCGGACTGGTCGCTGGGGCGCAACTCCGCCGCGCGTTCTCGGCCGACAGCTTCGGGGCGCAAGCCATAGCAGGCCCCGCGCACTGCCGACGGCGCCCGCCAACGACCGACGCTGTGACTGCCGTCGCCGTCCCACCGCCCCGCCTCCACGCACGCCACGTCGACGTCAACTGACTGGCCGGGGGCCAATAGCACGGAATGCAGCACTACCCGATGCTGCATACCACCTTCCAGAATGGTCCCCTCGAGGACCAGCACAGGCTCCTGTCCGGTGCTCGTCAGCGTCAGCCTTGACACCGACGGCGCGCCAGGTAGCTCGCTAGCGCGATAGGCGGCAAGCAGGTACCCGCGCTGCTCCTTGTCGGCGCCGGCTGTCCACACAGGGAACAGGGTTAGCGCCCCGGAATCGATTCCGTGGCCGACATGTAGGTCGGGAACCAGGTCGTGCGGTGAGTGCCTTTTGGTCATTCGGATCGACCTCCTCGTCTTGCTGCGGCCGCTCAGGTCCGGCGGGTAGGACCTGCCCGGAATCATTTGAGCGTAACTGCGCAAATATCACTATAGAGAAATGCGCGGCATTACGCAAATGAAGCGGAAGTGGCTGCTTGGGCGGCCGTGGTGGCTTCACGTTGGGCGGCCGAACTCTCCAAGTCGCGGCCACCAACGATCACTCGGGGGAGTCGCCATAGTGGCGCTAGCCTTTCCCCGTGAGCACGCGTCCGAACCCCAGGCTTCTCGTGGTGCACCACACGGTTTCGCCAGCCTGTGAGGCGATGCTGGACGCCGTGCAGCGAGGCACTGCGGCGGAGGGGATTGAGGGCATCAGCGTGACCCTGCGCCCTGCCCTCGCCGCTAACGCAGTGGACGTGCTTGCGGCGGACGCATTCCTGCTGGGCACCCCGGCCACGATCGGCTACATGTCCGGCGCACTCAAACACTTCTTCGACCAGGTCTATTACCCGTGTCGCGACGCCTCCAAGGGCAAGAGCTACGGACTGTTCGTGCATGGAAATCAGGACCTCGCCGGTGCGATTCGCGGGGTCGAATCCATCGCGACCGGCATGGGGTGGCGACGAGCGGTGGACCCGGTGGAGGTGCGAGGAACCCCTACCCCGGCGGACCTGAAGACTTGCTGGGAGTTGGGGGCCACCGTCGCCGCGGAATTGATGGGCTAGCTGAGGTTCGACCCGACCCCTCTGGGATGGGCGATAGGCTGTCTCGATCCGGCCGTGAAGGGACTGAGATGACCGCCGATGAGTATCGAGCCCGCTACCGCACCGCTCAGCAGATCCGCTCGGGTGGGGCTCTGGGAAACATCTTCGACGGACCCAAGATCACCGTCCACGGGCTGTCGACCCTCCTGCTGGCCTGGCCGGGGACGGGCTACCAGACCGAGGCAGTGCACCTGACCATCGTTGAGGCCGGACAGGACAGCGATGAGTACGCCTACGACTTGGCGGAGGAGGCCATCCTGTGTCGACACGGAGAGGTGGAGGTGCGCCTGCGGGACAGCTGGGTGACGCTCCGGCCGGGAGACTTGGCCTACTTCCCCGCAGGGGTCCCGCACGCAATCCGCAACAGTTCCCAAGGCGCTGCCTACCTGGTCAATCAGATCTGCCCGCCGCAGTTCGACCTTTATGCTGACTCCGGTCTGTACGACGCAGCGTGGGGCGTGATGGCAGGGGAAGCCGTCAACAAGGCGAAGATCAACGCCCAACCGCTGGAGGTCGGCGAGCTCGACGAGATGGAATTCCGCGACGACCAGCCCGAGTTCCGGGCACAGAATCTGTCGCCAGCCGAGGTCGCCGATGGCGGAGCACTGTTCAACGTGCTGGAGGGTGCGGCGTTCACCGGCATCGGGTTGCCGATGCGGTTGGTTCTATGGCCGGCGGCCGGTACCCGGCTCGTCGGCTTCAACTACGCCTACTGCGGCACGGGAGTGGAGGACACGATGCACACTCACCCGGTGTCGGATGAGTTCCTGGTGCTGTGGTCCGGTGAGGGCCAGTTGTTCATCGGCGATATCGGTTGGGTCGACGCCGGACCCGGCGACGTGGCGCTCGCACCATGCGGTGTGATGCACGGTCACCGCAGCACCGAAGACCGCGGTCCCTCGATGATGGGCGGCTTCGCCTCTCCGCCACAGCTGGACTTGATGATCCCCACGGACTACTACAGCGACGGGGTTTTCCAACAGCCCGAACCCTCGCAGTTGACCGACGCCCAGATGCACGCCGCCGACCAGGAATAGTCGGCTAGACGCAGTCGGTGGCAGCCGTGATCAGGTCGACTGCCGAATGGACGTCGTCGTCGGCGTCAACATCCCCGGTCGGCGGTAGCGGCGCCACTGACCTTCGGGCTGGGCGAGCATGGTGGCCACGATGTACATGGTCTCGAGGTTGAAGCCGAAGCCCAGGTGGGTGCTGTCCACCTCAATGTTCTGGGTCTGCGGCGCTGGCAGGCTGGTGCAGCACTCCCACGCGACGATGCCATCGCTGCGGCTGTAGATGCACGTCGTCGGCACGGGCAGCGGTGCCGCTCGGCTGATGCGGGCTGATTCGCTGAAGACGTCCTCGTTCAGCGGGTTACGGTTGAGCAGTTGGTAGAGCCGGAACGCTCGGGTGGCGCGGTGATTGCCACGGAACGGGGTGCCCATGGTGATGACCTGGCGGACGTGGTCGGGCACGGCGCGGGCAATCTCACGGGCGTAGATCCCGCCGAGGCTCCAGCCGATGAGGGTCACCGATCGGCCGTGGCGTTCCCGCAGTTCGGTGACCAAGGCCTGCATTTTGTCGTCCATGCCCTCGCGGAGGCCATAGTTGCGCCCGAGGCTCCAATCGTGGGCGTCGTAGCCGAGGCGATTCAGCAAGGTGCGCAAGTGCCCCGTTGAGGCCTGGCCAGCCAGGAAGCCTGGCAGCACGAGTACCGGATGTCCGTCACCCGCCGGCCAGCGATCCACGAGGTCTTTGGACAGGTGGGTGGAAGCAAACTCGAGCATCACTCCCCACTCCTGCAACTGGTCCCAGAGGGAGGGCCGAGCCGCTTTGTCGGCGTCTGGCACCAGCTCGTTGGGCCCGTCGTGGTTCATGGTGGGGGTGCTGCTCGCCATGTGATCGCCTCCGTCACTGGGGGAAGAGGTCCATAATGCGGCCTCGGCCGGTCGCGGCGCTCGGGCACCCCCCGACCAGGTCCGGTGCCTCGGCGAAACGGCGTACCGCGGCCAGCCCCGGGCTAGACACCTCGTTTGGCCCGGAACATCGCTTGATCGGCGTAGGCCAGGGCGTCGTCGAGGTCGTACCCCCGGTCCCAAAGACAGAATCCGACCGTCCAGGATCCGCCTGGCGGGCGAGTCACCCGGCTCGCCAATTCTCGTGCCTGCTCGGGGTTGAGCCCGGGGAGTACCACCGCGAATTCGTCGCCGCCGTAGCGTGCCAGGACCTGGTCCCGCTCCAGCGCCTCCCACCATGCGTTGGCGACACCGACGAGCATTGAGTCACCCGCCCGGTGACCGCAGCGATCGTTGAAGTCCTTGAATCTGTCCAGATCCACCAGACCCACGGTTACCGGGATCCCGGTGCGTGCCGTGGACGCTCGAACACGCTCAGCTGCGATATCCAAGCCCCTGCGGTTGAGCGCCCCGGTAAGGGGATCAGTCAAGGCCAGTCGATTCAATTCGCCGGCGAGAAACGACACCATCACCGACGCCCCAACGATCACCACGACCACGGCGAGCGGCACGATTGGTGTGCCGGTCAGGTCATTGATGAGAGCGCCTGCGAGGTATACGGATACAAGGACCAGCAACAAGGCTGCGAGTCGAGGCCAAGGCCGGAAGTATGCGGAGAATACTGCGAACAGAACGAGGCCCAACCCAATCAAGACTTGGCTCTCAGCGTTGACGACCAGGAGCATGCCGTACCCGGCCGTGAGGATCACGAGTACGAGCAGGGCATCGAGGCCCCAATCACCGCGGATTCGAGGGAGCAGAAGCCGCGAGCTGACGGCGAGCGTCGCGAAGGCTCCGGCAACGACCAAGTCGAGTCGTCGCAACTCGGCGTTGCTCGGCGACGCAAATGCCAGCAGGACCGCCAGAATCGCCGTCGCAGCTAGAATTCCGGCGATGAATCGGTAGGGCGTCAGCGACGAGGTGGCCCGCTCGGGCACGTTCGCAGCCCACGCTTCGGTCGCATCGCAGGGCCCACGCACATCCCTCACGATAGAGAGGCGCGTCGGTCCGACTTCCTGCAACCCCAGCCCAGCGCCCAGCTACCGTCTCGCTGCCGCCGCAAGTTCCGCGATCTCTGCGACCCCGGACGGTCTGGCTCCCGCCGGCCAATTGCTGGGGTCAACGGCGTATGGGGTGCCGTAGGCGGGCATTCCTGGTTGAGTGCGCCACCCTTCGGCGAGGACACCGAGATCGACGACGTCGTAGCCGAGCTCGTCGAGCAGACCGGCGACTGAGGCGTTGGCGGCCACGTCATCGCCGGCGACAGGCAAGGCGCTGCGGTCAGGAGAACCGGCTGGACGGGGTAGCACCGCCAGATGCTGGTAGAAGATGTTGTTGAACGCCTTCACCACCCTGGAATCAGGAATCAGCGCTTGGAGCAGTTCCGAAGAAGTCGTCGATCCGTCGTCCAATTGGACGAACTCCCCATCGCGGCCCGGGTAGTAGTTCATGGTGTCGACGACTATTCGGTCGCTCAAGGCCGCAGTTGGGATCTCGCGGTAGTGCTTCAACGGGATTGTCACAACCACCACCTCACCCGAACTGGCCGCTTCATCGACGGTGGCCGCGCGCGATCGCGGGCCAAGGGTCGCCACGACGTCAGCCAAGGTCTCTGGCCCCCGGCTGTTGCTCATCACGACGCTGTGGCCGGCGTTCACCGCCAGCTGCGCGACGGTGCTGCCGATGTTTCCGCTTCCGATGAATCCCCAGGTGGTCATGTCGCGTCAACCTGCGTGACCCCCGAGGGTATTCCGTTCACTGTGGCCTGTCGGGAATCTACCGAGCGATTGGTGGGCGTCGGATTCGTTGCCCGCCTGCCGCCGTTGGGGCCGCATGGAATCACTGCACGTTCAGCGGCCCCGACTCCCGAGGAGGAGGGCGTCTGCCCCCGCTGGCGCTCGACCTACGGCAACTTCAAGCCTCCCACAGCAGGCGCGCTTGCTCCCGACCACCCTCATCAGCCAACCCGCAACGGGACACTGGACTTGTGATGGGGCCGCCCGAACCACCCACGCGAACACCGACCACCGGGTAAGGCCCAGAAGGAAGTGTCCGAGGGGGACGGGGGTACCTCTTCATGCCCCGTGCTTCTGGAGAGAATCGACATGAAGGGTCGGGGTGAAGACAGCCTTCCCCTAACCCCGTTTGCGGCTCCGGCAGTCGGCAGTCGGTAGTCGGTAGTCGGCTAAGGCCAACTGCGCGTGCGGTCGGCGTCAACTGTCAGGCCTTCGAATGCGCCGACATGTGAGGCCAATGCATAGGTGCGGCTTCGGTCTGGCTGGCAGACTCCCGTTGTGCGAGCTCGCGATTTGACCCAGTCCGCGTCGGCGGTGCGACCCGGTGCGGATGCGGCCTTGGCGCTGAAGACGCTGGCGTCCTCGGGTCTGCCGGGGTTGGTGGTCGACGCCGGTGGGTCATTCGTGGTGGTGCCCGCATCGCAGGTGCTGCGGGTCGTGCTTCCCCGCTACGTGCTGGACGATCCCGCGCTAGGGCGGGTGTGGGATGAGGTGTCCGCCGACGGGCTTGCTGACCGGCTGGCCGGCAGACACGTGTCCGACCTCATTGACGCTCTCGGCTGGGACGATAACGGGCCCCGCCACATGGTGGATGGCGACGCAACCGTGGTGGAGATCGCCGCCGTGATGGCAGCCGCTCACGTCCCGTTGGTCGCAGTGGTTGACCGGGGCACGCTGCTGGGGGTGGTGACCGTCAACCGTCTGATCCAGCATCTGACGCCATGACTCTGGCCGCGTGGGCCGCTGTGGCTGTCTTCGTTGGCGCCTACGTCCTTATCGCCACGGAACGCATCCACCGCGTCGCGGCAGCGCTGGGTGGCGCAGCCCTGGTGCTCGGCTTGGGCATTATCGACTCGGAAGAGGCGTTCTACTCCCACGAGACCGGCATCGACTGGGATGTCATCTTTCTGCTGCTGGGGATGATGCTGGTCGTCGGGGTCATGAAACGCACCGGCGTATTCGAGTATCTGGCGATCCGGTCGGCGAAGATGGCCCGCGGACAACCGTATCGAGTATTGGTGTTGTTGGTGCTCGTCACTGCCGCGGCGTCGGCGCTGCTGGACAATGTGACCACGATCCTCCTGGTGGCCCCGGTCACGTTGCTGGTGTGTGACCGGCTGGGGTTACCGCCGATCCCGTTCCTGATGGCCGAAGCGTTGGCCGCCAACATCGGCGGCACCGCCACCCTGGTGGGCGATCCACCCAACATCATCATCGCCAGCCGTGCCGACCTCACGTTCACTGACTTCCTGGTACACCTCGCGCCGATCGTGCTGGTTATTCTCGCGGTGTTCCTGCTGCTGGCACGATTCCTGTTTCGTGATGCGCTTCGTGGGGATCCGGCCAAAGCCGACTCCTTGATGGCGCTCGATGAACGGGAAGCGATCACTGACCCGCGACTGCTGGCGCGCAGCCTCGTCGTGCTCGGCCTGATCATTGTCGGGTTCCTGCTGCAGCGGCAGACCGGGGTCGCGCCTTCGGTCGTGGCACTGGTCGGCGCCGGGGTGATGTTGCTCCTGTCACCCCTGGCGCCAAAGGACTTGATCAACGACGTCGAGTGGGAAACACTGCTGTTCTTCATGGGCCTGTTCATCCTGGTCGGAGCGCTGGTTCAGGTCGGTGCGCTCGACCTGCTTGCCCAGCGTCTGTCCCAAGTGACCGGCGGTGCCGTCGTCCCGACACTCCTGCTGGTTCTCGTCGGCTCTGCGGTGGCGTCGGCGGTGGTGGACAACATCCCCTTTGTCACCGCCATGAGTCCCGTCGTCGCCTCGCTCATAGCCGATAACCCCGAACTGGGTCGCGACGGCGCGCTCTGGTGGGCCTTGGCGCTTGGGGCTGATCTCGGCGGTAACGCCACCCTCGTCGGGGCCAGCGCCAACGTTGTGGTGGTGGGCATTGCTGCAAAGAACAGCCTGCACATCTCGTTCGCCACGTGGATGCGGTACGGAGTGCCGACCGCCATCATGTCCGTCGCGTTGTGCGTGCCCTATCTCCTCATCCGATATGCCTGAGCCCGTCGCACAATGGCATGCGCCCCCCTCTGACTGAACCGCGGCAAGAATGCTGGTGTCCGAGGGGGGACTCTGACCCGTATTTACATATGCAGAATATGTTTATAGTGTGAGTGGGTGCCCAAGAAGACCAAAAGCCGCTCGTCGGAGGCTGCCGAGCAGGAAGCGCCGGAGTGGGCGAGCCTGCTTGTGCCCGAAAGCGTCTTTGAACAGGCGATGCCGGACGCGATGCGTCCCTACCCGACTGCCCCAGCAACTCCGATGGTGACCGTGCATACGCTAGACGAACCCCCGAGTTACCCGCCACGGCGGTATCACCTCGCCACTATCACGGCGAAGGGTCAACTCCCTTTCCGGTAGGGATGGGTTGCCCTCGGAAAGCCCGACCGTGTGGTCCTGCTGCTCCCGACCGCCCCTGGCTCTCTCTCGG
>JAUPKM010000622.1 GCA_030837445.1 Actinomycetota bacterium | reverse complement strand
GCGGGCTGGTACCCCTTCGGCGTTGCCCAGAAGAAGGCCCGTTGGGACGCGCAGGCCTGGACGGGCGAGTCGACCGATGATCCGGAGGTGGCCGAACCAGCCAAGTGGCACCATCGGCTGCTGCCGTTCCTGCGGCACCAGTGGTTCTGGTGGGTCGTTGGCGGCTGGGCGCTGACTCTGGCCTTGACCGCGGCCCAACAACCCACCGGCACGCACCTATTCGGGCAGGTTGCGGCGGTGGGGATCGCACTGATGATGGTGGGTGTTCTACTCCTGGTCGACCGACATCTGCACTTCCGTCAGCTGCGGAACTTCTGGCTCTTAGTCGGCTGTGGGGTGCTGGCCGGCGTGGTCGCGATCCTGTTCGCCGTGTGGATCGAGCGACTGCTGGAGAGCCGATACCTGACCTACGCAATCGAGTTGTACGGCTTGGCCGGGCCGATTGAGGAGACGGCCAAGTTGCTGGTCCCGGTGCTGCTGCTGGCGTTCGGGGGTGCCCGGTTCCGAGATCCCCGCGCAGGTCTGCTGCTGGTCCTGGTCTCCGGGGCTGTCTTCGGCATTGCCGAGGGCCGCGGGTACATCGCCGGCAGCATTACTGAGGGTGCCTACTATCCGATGGTGATGGGTGTGGGTCGACCGCCGTCGGAGCTGATGCATCCGCTCCTGACCGGTTTCGCAGCCGCTGTCATTTGGCTGGCGGCGCGTCGGGCGGACCGCGTCATCACCCTCGCCGGGGTCGGTGCCTGGTTCATCGCGGTGGTCATCCACTCTGCCCACGACGCCTCATTGGTCGTCTACAAGCCGAAGACGACACTGAAGGAGGAGTTCGCGTCATCGATACCGCTGACCATGACTGAAGCTCTCATGCTGGGAGTCGGCACGGCAGCCCTGGCGCTTATCTGGGCGATCCTGCTCTACCTGCTGCAACGTCACTCGGCACGCGAACTCGTTCCTCCCGACGCGGTCGCCACCAACTCACCACACTGGCGACCGCAACTCAAACAGTGGGGGAGGCCGCGAGCCGCAAGCGCCAGCAGCTCAGGGGGCTGAGGTCGGGACGGCGCGGAACACCTGCGTGCGGTTCGACATCGTGGACACGGTGGTGGTCCACGGTGTGCGTTGACCGGCCGGGATCCGCCAACTTCGGATGGCCTTACCGCGAGCCGCATTGAAGCCTGCGACCGGAACCTTCGCGAAGCTGTCGTAGAGGTACACGTTGTAGGCCTTGGCCGGGTTCGGAATCCGGACCGTGGCGGTGAGCGAGATCGGTTTCGCCGCGGGCGGTCGCGCCATCACCTCCTGGTCCTGAACACCCTCGTTGTCGACGTTCGAGGTCAGCCGCACGGGAATCGTCACGCCGCCGGTATCGGCCACGCCGGCGACGGCGGCCGCGTAGTTCGGTGGCGTGTTGCGCAGCGAGTACACCGCGCCGGCAGGGGCGTTTGCCTGCGCGCGGGTCTTCTGGAATTGGTCGAATCGGTAGCTGAACAGTCCGGGGTACGCGCCGCCATCGTCGTAGACGCCGTTGTCGCTGAAGGTCACGACGTCGGTGCCGAAGTAGCGGCTGGCATTGGCTTTGAGCGGCTGTCGGGAGCCGATCCCGACCACCGGAACAATGTGGTCGTACTCGTCCTCTCCCGGGAGGGGCTCCTCGAGTACTCGCATGTTGTCGTAGACGCCGATGATCACCGGGCGTCCACCCAGCGTCTGCTGCTTGACCCAGGCAAGGTAGTCAGGGGTGGAGCGCTGCGTTGTCGTTGGGAACCCGATCGCGCGCAGCCTCATTCGGCTCGCGGCCGCCAGGTCGTTCTCTCCCAGCAGCAACTGACTGGACTCTTCGGTCTGCGCCACGCCGGGCGACGCCAGGCTGCGGGCGGTCCACTGCGAGGTGTACTGGCCGAACATCATCCCGGCGCTGATGAAGCTGACCTCGCCGCAGTAGCCGAAGTTGGCGTTCCACTGGATCCGAGGCGCGATCGGGAGGCGCTGCTTGAACGGGGGTTGGCCGGCGCTGAGGGCCGCGTTGGAGGCCGAGTCTTCAGCAGTTGCGGCATTGGCAACGTCGGCTCGGTCGGCGACCGTTGGAGCCACCGAATCGTCGGCCGAGACGAACGCGACGGCCCCGGCGGCGGCCGCGGCAACGGCCACCGTCAGCACAATCACCGGAGTTTTCATCGTCCAACCGTACGTTGCCACCGCCTCCGGCGCGAACTCCCACCGACCAGGAGGTTCGGCGGGGCAACTCCGACGCGACGAACGACGTCGGCCCGACAGGGACCGAAGTCCTGTCGGGCCGACGTGTCTGTCGGGGGAGTGATTCCTTACTGGCAACTCTCGGGCGTGAAGACCACGTCATCGAGGAAGTTGCCGTAGGAACCCTGATTGACTGCCTGGAAGGCGAACCGGGTCACGGTCTGGCCGGCCGGAATGGTGTAGGTCCCGGTGTATTGCTGCCAGGCCTGGTTGCCGGTCACCAGGTTGGATCCCGATTGACCCAGGGCCGCGGTCGGTGCGCCGATCATCACCCGCATCGTGTCGGTACCGCTGCGGCCCCGGTGCTTGAGGTGCCAGCGCATCGTCGTTCCCGGGGTGGTCGGCAGGTCCTGGAAGAGGGTGCCGGCCTTGTTGGCGTTGAGTTCGGCGAACTGTTTGCCCTCGGGTGCGGCCACTCCTTGGAAGCCGGTTGACCATAGCTCGACCACATTCTCGGCGGTGTTCTGCCAGCTGAGGCCGGCTGTCGAGGAGGGGACGAACCGGTAGGTCTTGGCCGGCAGCACCGGGGCTTCGAACCCGCCATTGGAGAGGGTGGACACGAAGCACTCGGGCGCCTGCTCACAGACCCGAGCGGTTGTCTTCACCAGCTGGGTGGTCTGGGTGTCGCCGACACCGGTGACGGTGACCGTCCACGTTCCACACGGAACCGGGACGAACAACACCTGACCCGCGCCGTTGCGGACCGTGTGGGTATCGGTCCAGCCGCCCGTGCCGTTGGCGCGAGCGACTGTTACAACGGCCTTCGGGTAGTTGACGCTGGATCCCACCGGTGCGGAGAAGTCGACCGTGATCGCGTCATCGCCGCCGGTGACAGTGACCGCGGCGTTCTTGGGGGTGTAGCCACTGCCGCGGAGGACGACAACCTTCGACAGCAGGCCGGTGTAGGGCTTGCCCTGGTAGCTGGTGTTCGCGCGCATCACGAACTGCCAGTCCACGGTCGGGTCGAGTTGTGCGACGGTCAGGGCGTGGGTGGCTGCGTCGGTCGTGACCCAGGTGAAGTCCCTGGCCACGGACCGCTTGTAGCCGACCAGGAACGACGTCACCGCGCCCGGTCCGCGCCAACTCGGGTCGGTCCAGGTGAGCTTGGCGGTGCCCGGCTGCACGTTGTCGCGGGCAACTGTGAAAGCTGGCGGGTTGGGTCGGAACGAACCGAACACGTGAGTGCTCGTGACGCAGGAGCCGAACGAGTTGAACGGCGTCACCTTGGCCGTGTACATCAGGTTCGGATCGAGTCCGGCTGCAACTGCGGAAGTATCAAGACCGGACTTCCTGGCGACCACTGCGCCGTCGGCCTGTCGGGTGACAACGAGGTCGTAGCGCGAGATCGGGGTCCGGCCGGTGGCGCTCGGAGCCTTCCAGTTGACGGTTCCCTCGGTCCCCTGGTCGTTGCGCCCGCCGGTCAGCGCGTTGACGCTGCCCGGCGCCAGGGACTGCACATAGGTAGGCGTGGAGTTGATCACGGTGCCGCCGGTCAGCACTGAGGTCACGATCACCCGGTACCGGGTGCAGTTGCCCTGGCCGTGGTGGACCAAGGTCGTCGCGCTGGCGGGCACGACATAGTTGGTGTCACGCTGACCGTCGTTCACGCGCACCATGTAGTGGTCCACGCCCGCAACCGGACGCCACTTGATGTCGAGATCTGTGAGGGTGGACGCGTTGCGGCTCACAGTCGGACCGCCGGGGGTCGGCTGTACCTGCGAGGGAGCGGCGAACGCTGCCCCGGCAGCGAATGGGGTGACGCTGAGAATAAGGGCGGCGGTTGCTCCGGCGATCAGCGTGCGTCGTTGTGTCATGTGACCAGATAACCGGCCACGATTCAAGCGAACCTCAAGCCGACGTCACCCGTTGCTCAGGTTCGGCAGTGGCGTCGGCGGCGGTTGGTCAGTTGCGGTTGGTGAGTGGTGCTAAAGGCTCCGACCGAACAGCTTCTTGTTGACGTCCTTGAGGATTCGGCGGTAGAGCCGGGTGGACTGGACCCAGAGCACGGGGCGTTGCTCCACAGCGGCGATCCGTGCCAGCATCACGTCATGCTGGTTGGTCAGTGCCTCCAACTGCGTGTGGTAGGTCGCCTCGCCCATTGCGTGCGCGATCTCTTCTGCTTCGGGACGCATTTCAGCGACCCGTTTGGCACTGAAACTTTCGGCCTCCCGCTCCAGATAGTCCAGCGACCACAGCAACTCCTCCACTGAGGCATCCCGGCGGCGGATGAGGCCGCCTGTGGCCGAAGGAAGGGCGCGGGTCTGGTCGAGCATGGTCAACTCCGAGCATCGGCCAGCGTAGTAACTGTCGCTGTCGGTTGGGGTGTTGACCCCGGACGCCACCTTCATCGCACATCTCTTCCTGTCTTGGCCGGTACCGTCTCGGGGCCTGTCCCGGTCGCCTCGGTGCTGCAGTGTATCCCGGATGACGGGTTGTCGAGGGTCGCAACGGATGGGCCCGGCTGCCACCTGGACACCGCTAGATTAAGCGACAGTCAACACTTTCTGTGATCGACCAAACACCTAGACAGTTCGCCGGGCTGCTGACTAGGTTGACACTACTGCCGCGTCCGGAAGGCGGGTCACATGTTCAAGCGTTACAGCTCGCTGCTGACCGTCGCCGCAGTCGCGGTGACGGTAGTTGTGTCAGTTGCGGGCCAGACTTCGGCGGCGACCCCCGGAACTGACTCCCTGTTCGGCAACGTCACCACCACCAAATACGACAAACCCAACACCGACGCTTACGAGATCGGGACCTTGTTCACGCCGCGGGTCAGCGGCACCATCTCAGCGATGCGCTTCTACCGCGCCACCAAATGCGACTACGGCACTGTCTACGGAATGCTCTACCGCGGCGATGCCTTCCAGCCCGGCGCCGTCAAGTTGGGGACCACTGCTGCGGTGAACTTCCGCCAGACAACGACCCCCATCGGCTGGCAGACGTTGAAGTTCGCGACACCGTTGACGGTGACGGCCGGTACGCGCTACACCATCACGCGTCGGCTGCCGCATAACTGCAACGCTCGAATCGATGGGTCCTTCACGTCGGCGAGGACGATCGGCAACTTCGATACGCCCGCCAGGGCCACTGTCTGGCGGAAGGATCGCACCGGGACGGTCGGCTCCGACACCGCCAGCTACTTGACCGACTTCGTCTTCGCCGCGGCAAGTCCGACCACCGTCACCGATGTTCGCGCGTTTGGCGCAGTAGGAGACGGCGTGACCGACGACGCCGACGCGATCCAGCGCGCGTTGTACGCGATGAAGGCGGGTGACACGCTGGTGTTCCCGGCTGGGTACACGTTCCGGCATACCGCGGTGAGTACCAACGTCAACCCGTGGGTACCTGGTCGAGTCCTCACCGTTGTGACGCCGAATGTCCGGATCACAGGCGGCGGCACGTTGCTCGCGACGGCGCCAGCGACCTCTGAGTTCTACCTCCATGCCGACAACGTGGCGGTCGACAATCTGACCTTCAAGACGACCGGAGTCACGGCGCGGGCGGCGCCGTTCGAAGCGATGGGGCTGCGGATCGGCGCCCACACCGGGGTGTCGGTCACAGACGTGACGGTGGATGGCCCTGCGGGGGCCGGCTTCTACATTGGCGGCGCCTCGAACTTCACCGCCACCAGGGTCAACGTACGGAACAGCTGGTCGGATGCGATCCACATCACCGGCGGCTCCCACGACGGTGTGGTCAATGACTGCACAGCGACGAACTCCGGTGACGACGGTTTCGCCGTGGTGTCCTACCGCAACGACCCGATCAACTCGAATATCACCATCAACAACCCGAAGTTCTACGGTCAGAGCTGGGGCCGCGCCTTCTCGGTGGTGGGTGGCGACTCGATCAGGTGGAACAACGTGTACGCCGAGAACTCCAACGCGGCCGCCATCTATGTGGCCGCCGAATCGGAGTGGGACACCTGGAATGCCACCAACGTGACCTTCAACGGCGCCACCCTGGTCAACTCGAACACCGAGTCCGCCGTCGATCACGGGGCGGTGCTGATCTACAACTCCCAACCCGGCACGGTCAACTCCGACATCACCCTGACCAACGTCAAGATCACCAACACCCGGTCCACCGCCTCGCGAAATG
>JAUPKM010000621.1 GCA_030837445.1 Actinomycetota bacterium | reverse complement strand
CCAGTTCTTCATCACACTGGCGCCCACGGCCTGGTTGAACATGAAACACACGATCTTCGGGGAAGTCGCCGATCAACCCTCCCGGGATGTCGTCGATGCCATCGGTGGCGTACCCACCGACGGCCGCGACCGCCCGCTGGAGGATGTTGTCATCGTCGGTGTGGACGTCGAAACGGTCGAGAGCTGACCTCCGAAGACCCGCCCTCGGCGCCACATTGCGCCTGGCACCCGGATCGCGAGACGTATATCGTCTGCGCTCGCTGCGACAAACCGATCTGCCCCGACTGCATGACGCCCGCGGCGGTCGGATTCCAGTGTCCCGACTGCGTGGCTGCTGGCCGCGCGGCCACGAAGGCGCAGGTCGGAACGCAGGCGTCGGGGCGTCCGTTCGTCACCTATGCCCTCGCAGGGATCTGCGTCGCCGTCTATCTGATCGGCCTACTCGCCGGTCAGGACGACCGGATGATCCTGGACTACGCCCTGCACCCGAACTCGGTTGCCTACGACGACGAGTGGTATCGGTTGATGACGGCGGTGTTCCTGCACGCCAGCCTGCTGCACATCCTGTTCAACATGTACGTGCTCGTGGTGTTGGGACCGACTCTGGAGCGAATTCTCGGGCACGGCCGCTACCTTGTCCTCTTTCTGCTGGCGGGTCTGGGTGGTTCGGTCGCCTCGTTCGCCTTCTCCGCGCCCACTACCCGGTCGGTCGGGGCGTCGGGGGCCATCTTCGGACTGATGGGTGCCCTGCTGGTGGCGGGCCGTCGACTCAAGTACGACGTGACACAGGTCGCCGTGTTGATCGGGATCAACATCGTGATCGGCTTCCTACCAGGAGCAGGAGTCGATTGGCGCGCTCACCTCGGTGGGCTGGTGACCGGCGCAGCCGCTGCCGCGGTGATGATCATGCCGGATGGACGTCGCAAGGTCGGGATGGAGATCCTCGGGCTGGTGGTGATCGTCGCCGCCGTGACGGCCGTGGCGGCTTGGCGGTCCGCCCAATTCCCTGTCATCGGTATCTGAGAGCAATCCCGCGCTGAGTCTGTCCCCACGTTATCCACAGCCTGGGGATGAACTACACCGGTGTAACGCAAGTTCACAGCCTGCTTTGTGACAAAGGTCACTAGAATGTTGCTGCGCACCGAATTGGCGGGCACGGGACAGCCGCCGAGTCTCCCCTGCCTACGAGTGGTGAAGTCAACGCCACTTCGTGGAAACGACGAAACCCATTGCTAGGAAAGCGAATCCGATCAATACGTTCCACCAGCCGAGGACCTTGATTCCGGGCGCATCGGGTGCCACGTAGTAGGCGACGATCCAGATCAGACCAATAGCGAACAACACGAGCATCAATGGCACCAGCCACCGAGGGCTGTCCAGCCGCACCGGCTTACGGCGGTCGGCACCGCTCTTCTTGGCAGCGGGTGTGGATGACGGCTTGATCACCTTGGGACTCGTCGATTTCCTCGAAGAATCTGGACCGGCCGGACTGTCGGACTTCGCCATCGTGCCTCCCTTTCGCTCGCCCACTGTACCCAGTGCGGCGGAGCCGTGTGGTCATCGGTGATGATGTGCATCGTGTCAGTGCGAATCCTGGTGGTCGACAACTACGACAGTTTCGTCTTCAACATCGTGCAGTACCTCTCGCAGTTGGGAGCCGACTGCACCGTGGTGCGCAATGACGCACTAGCGGTGGACGGGGCCGATGGCTACGACGGCGTTCTGCTGTCGCCCGGCCCGGGCGCGCCCGACGGGGCAGGAGTCTGCCTGGAACTGATACCGCAGGTGGCGGGGCGCATCCCATTGCTGGGTGTCTGCCTCGGTCACCAGGCGATAGCGCAGGTGTACGGCGGCAGCGTTGTGCGTGCGCCGGAACTCCTGCACGGCAAGACCTCGCAAGTGGTGCACTCCGGACAGGGAGTGTTGGCCGGTCTACCCAACCCCTTCACGGCAACCCGGTACCACTCGCTGGCTGTCGCTGAGGAAGGCTTCCCGGCCGAACTGGAAGTGACGGCTCGGACCGAGACGGGCGTGATCATGGCCCTGCGGCACCGGCAGTTGGACCTGGAGGGCGTGCAGTTTCACCCGGAATCGGTCCTCACCCAGGGTGGCCACGTGATGCTCGCGAACTGGCTTGTGCGGTGTGGCCACACCGATGCGGTCGCCCGCTCGGCCGGACTTGGACCGGTGGTCAACCGGAACGGCCCGGGCGGATAGGAATCCGGCCCGGACCGTGGTCCGCCGACTGGATCGCCTCGGTCAGCTGGCGGAAGCGGCCGGCGTCCCGATTGCGCCGGCGTCACCGCCCACCGGTGCTGGCAGCGACTCTTGGGCTGCGCCGCTGACCGTCGCCGTCGGACTGTCGGTGGTGAGCGTCGGCGACGGTGTCGTCGGGGTCGGCGTCGGCGTGGGTCCTTGCACGGAGACGGTGATGGTGACCAACGTGCCCTTGACGGCAGTCGTTCCGGCCTGCGGGGACTGTGCCAGCACGATCCCGGGCTGACCTGAGTCCTCCTGGGTGGTGACATTCACCTGGAACCCGGCGTTGGTCAGATCGCTCTTGGCCTGTGCCTCGCTCTTGCCGACGACGCCGGGGACCTTCACTTTGCCATTGGACACGGTGATGTCCACCCGCGATCCTGCATCCACGTTGGTTCCCGCGGACGGACTCTGCTTGAGGACGCTGCCATTCGGCTGGTCGCTGTCGACCTCCGAGACTGAACCCAGGTTCAGTTTCGCGTCGGCCAGGGAACTTCGGGCGTCCTCGACACTGGTCACCCCAATCAGGTTGGGGACAGCCACCTTCTGCTTTCCGGCAGAGATGACCACCGCCACCCCTTGGCCCTGTTCCAGTTGCACGCCTGCCAGCGGATCCTGCGAAATGATGGTGTTGGGCGCCTTGTCGGAAACCTGGGTTGACTCCTTGCCCAGTTTCAGGCCTGACTTGGACAGGGTCAAGGATGCTTCGTCGGTGGTCATGCCGACGATGCTGGGCACCGCGACCTGCGGCTTGGAGGAGTTGGACCCGAGCAGTTTGCCCGCGAACACCGCGCCGATCCCGACCAAGAGCACGATCAGGACGATCGCGATCCACATCCAGGCGCTGCGCTTCTTCTCCTCCTCTTCGGTGGTGACCACCTCCGCCGGTGAACCGGCGGCAGGAAACTGCGAGGTCGCGCCGAGCGGCGCCACAATCGCCGTTGCGGCGGGTGCAGCGGCGACGACCGGGTTCATCCCTTGGGCCGCCGTCACAGGCATCCCCGCGATCGCCCGCTCCACATCGGAGCGGAACTCGGCAGCGCTCTGATAGCGCTGCTCGCGGTTCTTCTCCAACGCCTTCATCACGATCGCATCCAGCGTGACCGGCACGCTGGGATCAATCGAGGATGGCGGCACGGGTGCTTCGCCGACGTGCTGGTAGGCGACCGAGACGGGGGATTCTCCGATGAAGGGTGGCCGGTTGGTCAGCAATTCATAGAGCACGCAGCCGGTCGAATACAGATCCGATCGGGCGTCGACCACTTCTCCGCGCGCCTGCTCCGGGGACAGATACTGCGCTGTCCCCATGACGGTGCTGGCTGCGGTCATCGTGGAGGTCGAGTCTGCGATGGCGCGGGCGATCCCGAAGTCCATCACCTTCACCTCGCCGCCGCGGGTGAGCATGACGTTGGCCGGTTTGATATCCCGGTGAACGATGCCGTGCCGGTGCGAGTAGTCCAACGCCGCGAGGATCCCGGCGGTTATCTCCAGCGCCCGCTCCGGCAGAAGTCGGCGACCGCTGCTGAGCAGCTGGCGCAGGGTCACTCCGTCGACGTATTCCATCACGATAAAGGGGACGGTCACCGATTCGGCACCGTCGGTCAGTTGATCCTCGCCGGTGTCATAGACGGCGACGATGTTCGGGTGGTTGAGCGCCGCTGCGGACTGCGCCTCCCGCCGGAATCGCGCCTGGAAGGAGGGATCACGGGCCAGATCCGGGCGGAGCAGCTTGATCGCCACCCGACGACCCAGCCGCAGGTCCTGGGCTTCGACAACCTCGGCCATACCGCCCCGACCTAGCTCGTCCCCCAACTCGTAACGATCACCCAGTCGGCGCGCCTGTGTCACGACTTCTCCTCTGCGAGCTGGTTGGTTGTGCTGGTCATGGTCGGTGTCGTCATTGCAGCAGCGCCTCGATCACCTGGCGGGCGATCGGGGCGGCGAGCTGATTGCCGCTCACCTCCGTGGTGTTCGCGTTCTCAACGGTCACCGCAACGGCCACTTGTGGGTCGTCGATCGGGGCGACTGCTACGAACCACGCTACGTTCGGCCTGGTTCCACCTGTTTCGGCGGTACCGGTCTTACCGCCGACGCGGATCCCAGGGATCGCCGCGTTACCGCCTGTGCCCTGGTTGACCACCGCCTCCATCATCAGCAGCAGCTCCCCGGCATTCGCGCCGGACAGTGCCCGGGCGTGTTCCCGCGGCTCAGTGGTGGAAAGGAGCTGAGTGTCCGATCCACGGGTGTCCTGCACAAGGTACGGCTCCATAGACACACCGCCATTTCCGATCGCTGCCCCCACCAACGCCATCTGCAGGCTGGTGGCGGTGACGTTGAACTGGCCGATCGCGCTCTGGGCTGTCTGGGCGGCGTCCAGGTTTCCGGGGTAGCGAGAGGTGGCGGCGACCAGCGGCACCTGAAAGGAGGTGTTGAAACCGAACTTCTCGGCCTGAGCCTTCAGGGTGTCATTGCCCAACTCGTTGCCGAGGTAGGCGAAGGCGGTGTTACAGGACACGACCATCGCCGCCTGCAGGGTGGTCTTGTCGTTGGGCCCGCATGGGCCGCCGAACCAGTTAGGGATGGAACTCTGTGAGTTCGGAAGCGGATAGACCGCCGGCCCTGGCAGTTCGGAGTCCCGGTTGTACCGACCGCTTTCCAGCGCGGCCGCAGCCGTTACCAGTTTGAAGGTGCTGCCGGGGGGCGGAGTTGACACCAGCGGCCGATTGAGCAGCGGCTTGTCTGGTTCGGCCTCCAACTCCTGGTAGTACGCGGTGATGGACTTGGCGTCGTGGCTGGAGAGTTTGTTGGGGTCGAATGAGGGGGACTGCGCGAGGGCCAGAATTGCTCCGGTCTTCGGATTGATCGCGGTAACCGAGCCGACGCTGCCATCCAGACCCTGGAAGGCGGCTTCCTGCGCTTGCGGGTTAAGGGTCAAAGTCACGGCCCCGCCCTTGACGTCCTGGCCACCGAAGAGTTGGCCCAGTCGGTCAACAAAGAACTCCGGCCCCGTCCCCGACAGCACCCCGTTCTCTGCCTTCTCGATACCGGTGGCCCCATAGACAATCGAGTAGAAGCCTGTCGCTGAGGCATACAACGGTCCGTTCGAGTACACCCGCAGGAACTTCAGGGTGTCGTCCGTGCTGATGGACTTGGCCACCTGTGAGGCCTCGACCAGAATCGGGCCGCGCTCCCGGTCATACTCCTGGAGTAGCGTGCGGGAGTTGCCGCTGCGAGCTTTGATGCTGTCGGCTAGGAACACCTGTTGAAATGACAGGTTGATCAGCAATGCGAACAGCAGCACCCCGAACACCAGGCCCAACCGGCGGATCTGACGGTTCATACGTCCACCGCCGGAGCTGTCGCGCCGGAGACCGGCACGGTTGGCTGCTGAGGGCGGCGGGCGCGGTCGGACACCCTGAGCACCAGCGCAATCATGATCCAGTTGGCGAGCAGGGCAGAGCCACCGGCCGCCAGGAATGGTGTGGTCAGACCGGTCAGCGGTATCAGCCGGGTGACGCCCCCGACGACGACGAACACCTGCAGCGCCAACACCGTCGCCAGGCCGACGGCAAGCAGCGTCCCGAAGGGGTCACGCACAGCCACCGCAGTGCGCAGACTCCGCTGCACGATGATCGCGTAGAGCATCAGGACGGCAGCCAATCCGGTCAAACCGATCTCCTCGCCGAGGGCATCGGCGATGAAGTCCGACTTGGCGAACGGCACGAACTGCGGGAAGCCTTCCCCCAGACCAGAACCGAGCAAGCCACCGCTGGCAAGTCCAAACAACCCCTGGGCCAGTTGGTAGGACTGGTCCTGCGCGTACGACCAGGTATCCAGCCAGATCTCCACTCGCAGCCGGACGTGCGCGAAGGCAAGGTAACCGAGCACACCACCAACGGCGAGCAGAAGGGCACCGATGACCAACCAGCTGCGCCGACCGGTCGCGACATAGAGCATCACCACGAAGAGACCGAAGAACATCAGGGCGGTACCGAGATCCTTCTCGAAGGCGAGCACCCCCAGGGCAATGAACCAGGCGACGATGATCGGGCCCAGGTCCCGGCCGCGCGGTATCCCGAGGCCGAGCACCTTCTTGCGTACGACAGCCAGCGACTCACGCTTCAGGACCAGATAGCCGGCGAAGAAGATCGTGAGCAGAATCTTGGACAGCTCAGACGGTTGAAAAGTGAACGGCCCCAGCCGAATCCACAGGGTCGCGCCATTGATGTTGGTGCCGATGCCCGGGACCAGCGGGAGCAATAGCAGCAGCACCCCGACCAGCATGGCCGTGTAGGTGTATCGCTGCAGTCGTCGGTGATCTCGCACGACCAGCAGAGTCACCACGAAGAGCGCGACGGCCAGGACCAACCAGGTGAACTGGGCATCGGCCGTGGCGCTGGGCATTCGCGTGCCGTTTGCCTCGGCCCGCGCCCGGTCGGCGAGGTCCAGTCGGTGAATCATGGCCAGGCCGATCATGTTGAGCATGGCCACGGCCGGCAGCAGGTAGGGATCGGCGTACGGCGCGAGGATGCGGATCGCCACGTGAGCTGCGACCAGCAGCGCGGCAAATGCACCCACCTGCGGCCAGAAATTCAACGGCAGCGTGCCATTCAGGGTCAGGTCCACATTGGCGTAGGCAAAGGCGCCGGTGGCAATCGCGAATAGCAGAAGTGCCAACTCGATGTTCCGTCGCTTTGGGACCTTCAACTCAGTCGCCGTGCCAACCTCGGTCGCGGTACTCATGCTCGGGCCGCCGAGAGGGCCGGATTCGGAGTTTGGGTCGTTCGCGTCGACGTGGGGCTGGGTCGAGGGGTCGGAGCGACCCCGGGTTGTGACGGGCAGCCGACCGGGGTTGGACGGGCCTTGCACGCGGCCGCAGCCTCGGCCAACCGACTCTGGATTGCCAGGGCGGACGCGACATCGCTGGCCGGAATGTTGGCTTCAACCTGGGCGCGGTCGTACTCAGGTAGGTCCGCGGCTTGCGTCGTGGACACGTTCTCCACCGTCGACCAGCCATGCGGGCCGAATCCGGAAGGGATCCCTTGGAAGACAGCTACAGATCCCTGGTAGACGCCCACGTAGTACTGAGTTCTGGTCCACGCCCAGGCGCCGAGGCTGCCCAGTACCAGCAGGATCACGGCCAGCACGCCTAGCACGGTGTAGCCGCGGACGCGCCGTCTTCGTCTCGGTGGGGGCGGACCAGCTGCGGCCGGTTGGACCGGCGGCGCCATGACGGGCGGGGTCGGGCTCCCGGTCGGAGTGCGCTCCTGCTCCGGCTCCGCATCGGCAGGGAAGAGCAGGCCGGGAAGCCGGTCTCGATTGCGTCGCTCAGAGGCCGCACCGACGACGATCGGACTGCGATGGACCCCCGGATCTGTCTCAGTCACGTCCACAACGTCCGCCACCAAGGCGGTGACGTTGTCCGGCGCGCCAGCCAGTAGTGCCTGCTCAACCAGGGCGTCGACGACTCCGGTGGGGTCCGAGTCGCTGCCGAGGAGGGCGGCCAGCGTGGGTTCCGGGACCACACCGCAGAGGCCGTCGCTGCAGAGAAGGAAGCGGTCCCCGGGGTAGACCTCACGGATTGAGAGGTCCGACTCCACGTCGTTGACGCCGTCGAGCGCCTTCATCAGTAGATTGCGGCGTTCGTGAGTGGTTGCCTCTTCCGGTGTGATCCGACCGGCATCGACCAGAGTCTGCACGAACGTGTGGTCACGGGTCAGTTGGCTCAGCTTGCCGTCGCGCATCAAGTAGGCGCGGGAGTCGCCGATGTGCGCCAGCGCGACTCTGGTGTTGAGCCAGGCCAGTGCGGTAAGCGTTGTGCCCATGCCGCGAGACTCGGGGGAGTTGGCGGCGACCCGGCCGATGACGTCGTGTGCGGTGTCGATTGCGCCTGCCAGCAGACCTAGGACCTCGTCGTCCCCGGGCTGGATACCCTCGTCCAGGTCGAGTTCGGCGAAAGTGGCCACTGCAGCGGCGCTCGCCAGTTCGCCGGCGGCGTGACCACCCATCCCATCGGCGACGACCAGCATCCGGGAGCCGGCATAGCCGGAATCCTCGTTCTCCGCACGCACAAGGCCGACGTCGGACTTGGCGGCGTACCGCAGGATCAGGGACATGGTCCGGGCTACTTCCGCAGCTCGATCACCGTGCGCCCGATGCGCAGGCTCTGGCCCATGGCCAGCACCGTCGGACCGGTGACTCGGGTCCGGTCTATCCAGGTGCCGTTGGTCGAGCCGAGGTCCTCGACGACCCAGGTGCCTTCATGCGGGTAGAGCCGAACGTGGTGACTGCTGGCGTAGTCGTCATCGAGTACCAACGTCGAGTCGGCCGCCCGGCCGACCGTTACCGACGACGTTCCCAGCGGAACCACTGTGCCGCTGAGGCTCCCCTCGGTGACGACGAGCCGGCGGGCGGTCGCCTTAGCCTTGGCCTGGCGGGGTTTGCGCTCCGGCTGTTGGGAGACTTCCCGGCTGCCGCGTAGCGGTGCGTCTTGCGGCGCCGAGAGGTCCTTGCGCAGGGCGCTCACCGTGAACAGCACGAAGGCCCAGAGCAGCAGCAGGAAGCCGAACCGCAACAACGTCAGGGCTAGTGCACTCATCCGTCACTCCGATACACCAGTTCCGTGGAGCCGAGCCGGACGACGTCGCCCTCAGCAAGCTCGGATCGGGTCACCCGGTTGCCGTTGAGGAAGGTGCCATTCGTGCTTCCCAAGTCCTGCAGAACCGGAGGCTGGCCGACGATGACTTCGGCGTGGTGCCGGGAGACTCCCGGATCTTCCAACCTCACGTCCACGTCATTGCCCCGACCGAGCCTCACGACTGACCCGGTCAGCGGGATCTGCTGGCCCGCGGCCAGCAGGTGCGGACGATACTCCGCCGAACGACCGTCAGTCGCTTGCGCCTGGCTGCGCACCTTCAGCAGCCCGGTGGTCAGTTCCGCCTCCTCTCGGAGCTCGACCGAAACAGGGCCGAGGAAGGAGTACCGTTGCTCGGTTGCGTACTCCCTGGCGATACCTGCCAACTCGGCTGTCAGGGTGTCGGAATAGACGGACAGCCGTTCGTAGTCGTCGGCGGACAGGAAGACCGTGAAGTCGTTCGGGACGACGGTCCGGGCGCGGGATACCACTGCCGCCCGCTCATCCATCTCCTTCTGGAGGGCGGCCGCGATCTCGACTGGCTGCACTTCGGACTTGAAGGCCTTTGCGAAGGCACCGTTCACCATCTTGTCAACGCGCTGTTCGAACTTATCGAGCATTCCCAAAGTACGCCTCCTCCCGGCAGTCGTGACGGTTTGTCCACGATGCTAGTCCCGGAGCCCGGGAAACTGGATGTGCCGTGCACATTTACCGCTACAACGCTCCCTCACAATGTGGGCCAACGCAGGCGCCGGTGGGTCCCCGACTCCCTCCCCGCCCACCCCTCGTGCCGACCGCCCACCCCTCGTGCCGACCCGCCCACCCCTCGTGACGTTGGTTAGGGGTCGAGGGGTGGGTTGGGTGCGTCGCGGTAGGTGAGGCCGCTGGGCATGGTCCAGTTCCATCCCGGCCCGGCTGTCGTTCCGCCGGCCTCTGGTGGGCCGGTGTCTGGGCCGCTCGGTTCGGGTTGGAGCCCGAACCCGAAGTG
>JAUPKM010000620.1 GCA_030837445.1 Actinomycetota bacterium | reverse complement strand
GGGTTGTTCCGTTTTCCCGGGCCGCTTCCCGAACCCGGCGTGCACCTTTCAATGCACCGGGCTCTCCACAGGACCCGGTCAGGCTGCTGTATTGATGTCCTCATCGACGAGTGGCCAGGGCGAGGGGATCACCGAACCGCGGTAGCGGTAGCGGGTGGTGCCGATCTTCTCGAGGTCGATCAGCACGCGTTCCTCGGTGGCTGGCCACCAGCCGCCGCCGCAGTAGCGGCGGCGCAACTGCTTCCAGGTCGATTTGCGGTGTTTGCGGCGCATCCACCGCCATACCGTCTGCCACGTGTAGTGGCTGAGGTAGGAGAAGGTCGCCGAGGACACCCCGGCCCGGAAGTAGCCCGCCCAGCCTGCCAGCGTCGCGTTGATGCGGCGCAGCAGGTCATCGAGCGGCTGGGTGGGTTCGACTGTTCGGCGCAGCGTCTTGAGCTTCCGTTTGACCGCCAACACGGCGTTGGTGGACGGATGCACATAGACGTAGCTGCGGCTGGTGCCCCGTTTGCGGCGACGCTGGATGTGCCACCCGAGGAAGTCCAGCCCCTCGTCGATGTGGGTGATCAGGGTCTTCTCCGGTGACAGAGCAAGCCCCATCGTCGCCAGCACGGCGGCGATGCCCTCTCGTAGTTCCTCGGCGTGGGCTTGAGTGCCCCGCACCATCAGACACCAGTCGTCGGCGTAGCGGACCAGCCGGAAGTTCGGCTGTCCCTGGCGAAGTCGTCGAGCACGCTCGACTGAGCCGGTGGCCGGGCCACCCGGCAACACGGCGATGTGTTCATCGAGCACCGACAACGCCACATTGGCCAACAACGGCGAGAGGATTCCACCCTGCGGAGTTCCCGCGGTGCTGTCCTCGAGCAGGCCTGCCTCAGTGAGGATGCCCGCCTTCAGGAACGCCTTGACCAAACCCAGCACACGGTTGTCCCCAACGCGTCGACGCACCCGTCCCATCAGGGCGCTGTGGTCGATCTCGTCGAAGCAGGCCTTGATGTCGCCCTCGACAACCCAGTCGTAACGCCTGGGACGCGTTGCGAGGTAACGCACTTCGGCCACCGCGTCATGAGCTCGGCGCTTCGGACGGAAACCGTAGGAACACGGTAAGAAATCCGCCTCGAAGATCGGCTCCAGCACCAACTTCAACGATGCCTGGACCACCCGGTCGGCCACGGTCGGAATCCCCAGACGGCGCAACTTGCCGCCGCTCTTCGGGATCATCCGCTCGCGGACCGGCAACGGCCGGAAACTGCGGTCCTTAACGCTGGACCGTAGTTCGTCGAGGAACGCCTCGACGCCCTGCCCGGCGGAGATGGCCGACGCGGTGCGCCGATCCACCCCGGCCGTAGCGGCACCCTTGTTTCCGCTCACCCGATCCCAGGCCACCAGCAAAAAGGCGGGATCGGCAACGAGGTTGAACAGATCGTCGAACCGGCGATGAGGATCATCGCGAGCCCAACGGTGCAGCTTGGTCTGGATCTTCAGTACCCGTTGCCGCGCCATCATCAGCGCCAACTCGAGTTCGTCGGTATTCACCGGCGACATCTATCCCTCCTGATCTTCCAGTTCTTCCACTGCATGTCTTGCTGGCCCCCTTCGCCCTGTGACCGCCTTGCTCGGTCTCCGCGGCGGGCACGTGACCGCCCGCGACTACTACGAGGCCTCCGCCCCACCCTGATGCGGTTCCTTGACTCCGAACGGGGAGTCTTCACACCCCGGCCCGGCTGGCTGCCGGGCCGCGATGAACGGTTCCGCGGGGTGGTTCCCACGTTCACCAGATCATCGGTTGGCCAGGGAGGTGCCCAGCTCTACTCCGGCAGCATCGCCACGGTTACGCCGCAGGCCTTCACCGTGACCTCCCCACCGATGGAACTAAACGGCTTCGGAGTCGACCCCACCACCAGTGAGGTCGCGCACTGCAGACCGGCCCATATCCGCCAGGTTGGAGCCGGCTTCGGGGTTACGGAGCGTCTGGCACTGGTTCGCTTTCGCTGCACCTTCTGACCTTGCTCGACGAGCCCGCACCGTCTGGCAGTACCAGCACGGCTCGCCTTCTCGGGGCCGCTTGCCACCCATCACCGCCGTTCCCGGCGATCGGCTGCCCCGACGCTTCATCAGGCCGCTGCGACGGCCCAACAGAGACGGTATCTCACCACCTCCCGATACATCCAGCGCCTCGTGGCGCACAGCTCCGCCCCGAAGAAACTCGCTGCTCGTTTCAGAATCGCGTTGGCGCGCTTAAGTTCTCGGTTCTCCTGCTCGAGTTCCTTGATCCGTCGGGACTCCTCGCTAGACACCCCGGGGCTGTAGCCCTCGTCGATATCGGCCTGGCGCACCCAGGAGCGCACCGACTCGACCCCCGTACCCCAACTGGTTGGCGACCCGCTGGATCGTCCCGTGCTCGGTGCCCAACTCTTTGCGCAATGTCCGGACCATCCGCACCGCGGCGGCCTTCTCCTCAGCGCTGTAGCGGCGCGTCGTCGCCTTACCCGGCGATTTTTCCTTCGGCATGACTCCATCCTCGTTTCCAAGGTAAGGAGCCTC
>JAUPKM010000619.1 GCA_030837445.1 Actinomycetota bacterium | reverse complement strand
GCCGCCGGGCTGCAGGTGGTTGCGCACTGGGTCGGTCCGGCACTGGTCGCTGCTGCACGGGTGTGCGCTCGCCCGTCAGAAGCCGACTGAGCGGCAGGGGCGTGATCGCAGGTCTCGGACGTAGTCCGCCGGCGCGCCTGCCGCTTCGGCCGCGTCGGCCATGATGCCCAGGTAGCGGGCCGATGGCAACCCGCCCTCGTAGCCGTCGAGCACATAGATCCAGGCCAACTTCTCGCCCTCCAGGGTGTCGACCCGCACCCTGATCTTGCCGTAGACCCCAAGGTCCGAACCCTCCCAGGTGTCAAGCGCCGCCTCGTCGAACTCGGGCACGTCGTAGAGCATCACGAACACTTGCTGTCCGGGGTCTTCGACGATCGTTGCCAGCGCACCCTCCCAGCCGAGGTCCTCACCGCCGAAGGTGAGCCGCCACCCGGTCAACCAGCCAGCTCCGCGCGCCGGTGATGAGGGCGCGCGGAGTGCCATCTGTGCCGGGTCCAGATTGGAGCCATAGGCCGCATAGAGGGTCACCTGCAGAGGCTATTGCCTCCGATGGCCGATCTGGAAGCCTTTCGGTTCGGTTTGAGCGCGGATCATCGGTGTCGGTGGTCGCCACCGGGCAGAATGGGGCGGTGACCTCTGTGGTGATCATCGGTGGCGGGCCTGGGGGCTATGAGGCGGCGCTGGTTGCCGCCCAGTACGGGGCCGACGTGGTGGTGATCGATTCCGACGGTATCGGGGGCTCGGCGGTGCTGACCGACTGCGTTCCCAGCAAGGCTTTGATCGCGGTGGCCGATGCTGCCTGGTCGAATGTCGAAAGTGCGGCGTTGGGCGTCCTGGTTGATGGGTCGCCGCTGGACCGTTCGCAGGTCAGTGTGGACCTTGCGGCCGTCAACGCGCGGCTACTGCGGCTGGTGCGGGCGCAGAGCAGCGACATCTCCGACCGGCTGGCCGCCAACGGAGTCCGCGTAATCCGGGGGACTGCCGCGCTGGCCAGCCCGACCGCGGTGGTCGCTGAAGGTGCAAACCGGCGGGAGGTATTGGCCGCCGATGTTGTGCTGATTGCGACGGGGGCCCGCCCCCGAGTCCTGCCAGCGGCCAAACCGGACGGTCGCCGGATCCTCACCTGGGAACAGGTCTACGGGCTGGCGGAGGTGCCCGAGCACCTGGTGGTGGTCGGCTCGGGGGTCACGGGTGCCGAATTCGCCTCCGCCTATCGCGGCGTGGGAGCCGAGGTGACGCTGGTCTCCTCCCGCCAGCAGGTGCTGCCCGGGGAGGACCCCGACGCCGCGCGGGTGATCGGGGAGGTGTTCGGCAGGCGTGGCATCGATGTCCGCAACGGCCGACGCGCGGTCGCGGCCCGGCTCGATGGCGAGCGGGAAGTGGTCGTCGACCTCGACGACGGAAGCCAGCTGAGGGCTTCGCATGTGCTGATGGCCGTGGGTTCGGTACCCAACACAGATGCTGCGCTTGGACTCGATTCGGCCGGGGTGCGACTGGATTCGCGGGGATTTGTGGAGGTGGACCGGGTCTCGCGGACCAGCGCCCGAGGGGTCTACGCGGCCGGTGACTGCACCGGAGTGGATATGTTGGCGTCGGTGGCGGCGATGCAGGGCCGGATTGCCATGTGGCACGCGCTGGGGGAAGCCGTGTCGCCGCTGGACCTGCAGACAGTGTCCAGCAACGTCTTCACCACGCCCGAGCTGGCGACGGTCGGCGTCACCGCCTTGGATGTCGAGTCAGGCCGGATCAATGCGGAGTCCGTGCTGCTGCCGCTGGCTGCCAACGCCCGCGCCAAGATGTCCAACTTCACGGACGGTTTCGTGAAACTGTTCGCCCGAACCGGCACCAGGATTGTGGTCGGCGGGGTGGTGGTGGCGCCGCACGCCAGTGAATTGATCTATCCGGTCGCGATGGCTGTGGAGCAGCGACTGACCGTCGATCAGGTGGCCCAGACTTTCACCGTCTACCCGTCACTGACCGGTTCAATCGCCGAAGTGGCCAGGATGCTGCACGGTTGACGGAGACATTTCACCCCTAATGGCGAGTAACCGCAACCAGGCCTTCGCCATAGGGTAGGCCTGGTTCCGGTTACTGATCAGTAACGCGTGTTCCGGGTCAGTCTTTGATCTCGCAGAGCACCGTGCCGGTCGGGACGGTCTCGCCGACCTCCGCGGCCAGCGAGGTGATCGTGCCGGACTTGTGCGCGTTGAGTGGCTGCTCCATTTTCATCGCCTCGAGTACTACCACCAGGTCCCCGGACTCGACCTTGTCCCCCTCCTCCACCGCGACCTTCACAATCGTGCCCTGCATCGGAGCCGTCACGGCGTCTCCGGAGGCGCCGCCACCGCCCTTCTTCTTGGCGGCCTTCCTCGGACCCGGACCGGACTTCTTGCCCGGGCCGGCGGCCGCGAAGCCCTCGGGCAGGGTCACCTCGAGCCGCTTGCCGCCCACCTCGACGGTCAGGTGCTGGCGCTCCTCCGGCTCGACGATCGCGTCGGCGACCCCTGTGTAGGCCGGAATCTGGTTGTCAAACTCGGTTTCGATCCAGCGGGTGTGGACGCTGAACGGCTCACCTTCGGGCGGAGCGAAGGCCGGGTCGCGGACGACGACCCGGTGGAAGGTCAGCGCGGTTGCGATGCCTTCGATCTCGAACTCGTCCAGCGCGCGCCGCGAGCGCTCCAGCGCCTCTTCGCGGGTGTCGCCGGTGATGATCAGTTTCGCGAGCAGGGAGTCGAAGTTGCCACCGATGACGGCGCCCGCCTCGAAGCCGCTGTCCAGTCGCACTCCTGGCCCGGTGGGTGGCCGGTAGACGGTCAGCACTCCCGGTGCCGGCAGGAAGCCGCGGCCTGGATCCTCACCGTTGATGCGGAACTCGATCGAATGACCTCTGAGTTCGGGGTCGTCGTAGCCGAGTTCCTCACCGTCGGCGATTCGGAACTGCTCGCGCACCAGGTCCATCCCGGACACCTGTTCACTGACCGGGTGCTCGACCTGCAGCCGGGTATTGACCTCGAGGAAGGAGATCACTCCGTCCTGGCCCACCATGAACTCGCAGGTTCCGGCCCCGTAGTAGCCGGCCTCCTTGATGATCGCCTTGGACGCGCGGTAAATCTCCGCCACCTGGGCGTCGCTCAGGAAGGGCGCAGGCGCCTCCTCCACCAGCTTCTGGTTGCGCCGCTGCAGCGAACAGTCACGGGTGGAGACCACCACGACGTTGCCGTGCTGGTCGGCGAGCACCTGAGTCTCCACGTGACGGGGGCTGTCCAGGAAGCGTTCGACGAAGCACTCCCCGCGACCGAAGGCGGTGACGGCCTCCCGAACTGCCGAGTCGAAGAGCTCCGGAATCTCCTCCAGCGTGCGGGCAACCTTCAGGCCACGCCCGCCACCGCCGAACGCGGCCTTGATGGCGATAGGCAGGCCGTGGGTCTTGGCGAACTCGACAATCTCGTCGGAATCGGTCACAGGGTCCGGGGTGCCCTCGACCTGCGGTGCCCCGGCGCGCTGGGCGATGTGGCGGGCGGAGACCTTGTCGCCCAGCTTCTCGATGGCGTCCGGGGGTGGCCCGATCCAAGTCAGACCGGCATCGATCACGGACTGGGCGAAGCCGGCATTCTCGGACAGGAAGCCGTAACCCGGGTGGACAGCGTCGGCGCCTGACTGGGCCGCGATATCCAGCAGTTTCGGCACGACCAGGTAGGTCTCCCCTGGCGTGTCACCGTTCAGGGCGTAGGCCTCATCCGCCAACTTGACATGCAGGGCGTCGCGATCGGAATCCGCGTACACCGCCACGCTGGTCAGACCCGCGTCGCGGCAGGCTCGAATAACCCGGACGGCGATTTCGCCTCGATTGGCGATGAGTACCTTTTCCACGCCTGCCAGTCTAGGGAGTCGAGTCCCCGGCTGCCGCGTGGGTGGCGACATCGCGCAGTTCGTGACCGAGATCTTGCAGCATCGTGCGTAAGGCGGGCAGGGAGAGGCCGATGACGTTGCTCGGGTCACCGTGGATTCCGGCGATCAACGGCCCGGCTCGACCCTCCAACGTGAACGCGCCGGCGACCCAGAGGGGTTCGCCGGTCGCGACGTAGTCGGCGATTTCCTGGTCGGTGGCGTCGACGAAAGTGACCTCGGTGCCGACCGTCCTGCCGGTCGCGCGGTGCGTTGCGGTGTCGAGCAGCCAATGGCCGGTCAGCAGGGTGCCGAGTCCGCCTCGTTGACGTCGCCACCGCTCGGTCGCGGCCTCCGGTGAGCCGGGCTTGCCCCAGGCCCGCCCGTCGAACTCCAGGATGGAGTCGCAACCCAACACGAGCACGGGTGGCTCGGCCGACTCGGCCGCGCCGGGGGCGAGGGAGTCGGGGCCGGGGGCGAGGGTGTCGGCGACGGCCTCGCATTTCGCGCGGGCCAGGGCGAGCGCGATGGTGGCCGGGGGCTCACCGATAAGGGATGCGGCCAGTGCGTCTTCGGCAACGTCGCTGCTGAGTTGGCGGAAGGCGATCCCGGCTGACGTCAGCAGTCGAGCGCGGGAGGCCGACGCGGAGGCCAGCACGAGCGCGACAGCCGTCATCGTCTCGGTCAGCGGGGGAGCCCCGAGGCCCACCAGGAACTGGGCCCGCCGGGGTAGATCGGACCGCGCTGCATCCGGGTCGGCGTACCCCACTGGGAGGCGTCTGCTGCCGCGCCGGCGTCGGAGGCTGCCCCGGAACCGGCCGCGGCGAGCACCGCCACCAGCGCAGCCAACTCCTCAGCGTTCGGGTCGCCCCGGACGATTCGGAGCACTGGCACGACCGGTGTCGTCGCGTCCACCTCGGGCGCGGTCACAGCGGGATATTCCCGTGCTTCTTGGGTGGCAGCGTCTGCCGCTTGTCCCGCAATGCCCGCAGCGCCCGCACCACCTGCGACCTGGTCTCGTTGGGCATGATCACCCGATCGATGTAGCCGCGCTCGGCCGCCAGGTAGGGGTTGGCCAACATGTCGTTGTACTCGTCGATCAACCGGGCCCGCTCTGCGTCGGGGTCCTCGGCCGCGGCCAACTCCTTGCGGTAGAGGATATTCACCGCGCCCTGGGCTCCCATCACGGCGATCTGGGCGGTCGGCCAGGCCAATGAGACATCGCCGCCGAGGTGCTTCGAGCCCATCACGTCGTAGGCGCCTCCGTAGGCCTTGCGAGTGATGACGGTGACCTTCGGCACCGTCGCCTCGCAGTAGGCGTAGATCAACTTGGCGCCCCGGCGGATGATGCCGTTCCATTCCTGATCCGTGCCGGGTAGGAATCCGGGGACGTCCACGAACGTCAGCACCGGCACATTGAAGGCGTCGCAGGTGCGGACGAACCTCGCCGCCTTCTCGGAGGCGTCGATGTCCAGCGTGCCGGCGAACTGCATCGGCTGATTGGCCACGACCCCTACCGGGCGCCCCTCAACGCGACCGAAACCGGTGATCATGTTGGGCGCGAACAGCGGCTGAACCTCCAGGAAGTCCGCGTCATCGAGCACATGTTCGATCACGGTGTGCATTTCGTACGGCTGGTTCGGCGAGTCCGGGATGATCGTGTCGAGTTCCCGATCCTCCTCGCTGACCTCCAGATCCGCCTCGACGTCGAACGCCGGCGGAAGTTCCATGTTGTTACTCGGCAGGAAGCTCAGCAGCGATTTGACGTACTCCAGCGCATCCTCCTCGTCGGCTCCCATGTAGTGGGCGACCCCCGACTTGGAGTTGTGGGTCCGGGCGCCGCCGAGCTCCTCGAACTCCACGTCCTCACCGGTGACGGTTTTGATCACGTCCGGGCCGGTGATGAACATGTGTGAGGTCTTGTCGACCATCACAATGAAATCGGTGACGGCGGGTGAATAGACCGCGCCGCCGGCGCACGGTCCCATGATCAGCGAGATCTGCGGGATTACCCCCGACGAGTGAACGTTGCGCAGGAAGATCTCGCCGTACAGTCCCAGCGACACCACACCCTCCTGGATCCGGGCGCCACCGGAGTCATTGATACCGATCACCGGCACGCCGGTCTTCATCGCGAGATCCATCACCTTGACGATCTTCTCGCCGAAGACCTCGCCGAGGGACCCGCCGAAGACCGTGAAGTCCTGCGAGAACACGCAGACCGGTCGACCATCAATCGTGCCGTAGCCAGTGACAACGCCGTCGCCGTAAGGCCGGGTCGCCTCCAACCCGAAGGCGTGGGAACGGTGCCGGGCCAGCTCGTCGAGCTCAACGAAGGACCCTTCGTCCATCAGCGCCAGCACCCGCTCGCGCGCGGTCATCTTGCCCTTGGCGTGCTGTTTGGCGATGGACTTCTCGGAACCGGCGTTGGCTGCCGCCAATCTCCGGCTCTCCAGTTCGGCGAGTTTGCCCGCCGTCGTGGCCCGATCGACCGTCTGGTCGTCCGGCTGGCTGGGCTGCGCGCTCATGACACCTCCGCTTTGTGGCTGTCCAGTTACCGTAG
>JAUPKM010000618.1 GCA_030837445.1 Actinomycetota bacterium | reverse complement strand
TCCTGGCCGCCAGCGACACCGCCGGCTTCGTCATCGGCACGCGCTATCGCGGCGGCTCCCACCACGCCCCCTTGGCGCGCAAGGCTCTGAGCCTCGGGGCCAACGGGGCGTCACGCCTGCTGCTGCCGATGGGGATCTCCGAGTACACCACCTCGTTCCGGGTGTTCAGCCCGGACGCCATGCGGGCGGTGACCTCGGCGCGGCTCTCGTTCCGCGGCTATGCGTTCTTCATCGAGTGCCTCGAGGTGGTGCACCAGGCGGGGATCACGTTGGCCGAGGTCCCGATCGACTTCGTCGACCGGATCGGCGGGACGTCGAAGATCCCACGGTCGCAGATCCTGCTCAGCATGGAGGCGCTGGCGCGACTGAGTGTGCGACGAGCAACGCGTTCGATCCCCGACTCACTCCGTCGAACGGACTCCGATCAGGCGGTCGTGAAGAACGAACGCGGGCACGAGAACACCGAATAGGCGTACTCCTCGTATGTGATGTCCGTGCCTGTTGGCGTGCACGCCGCCCGTACTGCCGCCAACGCCTCCACGCCCCACGTTTCGGGCGGGAGGGTGTTCACGGCGACCTCGATCCGGTCGGCACTAGCTTCCTCTGTTGTCAGACGGAATCGGTTGTAGGTGCTGGTGACGTAGTGCAGGCGCGACCCCGAGGCGTAGCCGATCGGGATGACGTCGTAGTACGAGCCGTACAGCATCCGCACGCCAGCACCCTCGAGCGCCTGGGCGAGGTTCTCCTGTGACCGCATATAGTCCGCCTTGGCGACCACTCGGCTCGGGAACTGCGAGTACCAATAGTAGTTGTGGGTCCAGGTCGAGAGACCGGCAACGACGATCGCGGCAACCGCGGCCACGGAACCGAGATGCTTGAGGGGGACCAGACCCGGCAGAGCCCCCACCGTGAGCCACAACAGGACGGCCAGACCTGTCGCATAGAGCCACACCGGGTTGACCATCGTAGAGAACACCACTAGCGACAATGCCAGGGTGAGCCACGTCGCCGCGACCGCGAATCCCGGCCCGGGCCAGGCCCGATTCACGATCGACCTCCAGGCTCCAAGAGCCACGACCACGAGGGCCACCGCGAGGACGGCCAGCACCACCACTCCCTGAAGAGCCGGACTAGCGATGTCTGGAGTAGTGGAGAAGCCCAACGCAAGTGGTAGTAGAGACGTCACGTAGCCCACATCGGGATTCAGTCCCAGGACCGCGCGAGCAGCATTCGGATCGAAGACGGGGAAGTGAGAGGGATCCCACGTCGTGAGGTCGGCGTAGATGAAGTAGCTGATGCCCAGGGGGATCATGCCCACCGCAACAGCCGCTCCGACCCACAGCACCTTTCGAATCGCCGCCGGACGTCGCAGTAGTACCAGGACCCCAAGGGGGGCGACAAGCAGCAGAATCATCGGATGCGCGTAGATCCCGAGCCCGACAAGAAGCCCCGCGGCCAGTGCCCGCCTGGTCGTCGGACCCGGCCCGTCAAGCTGACCAGGCCCAGCGAGGACCAACGCCCCCGCCGCGACCAGTAGCCAGGCCAGGTCGTAGTTGCCGACGAGCCACCAGACGGCAACGGGATTGTCGGGTGGTCCCGCCAACCCATGGATCATCGACGGCCCCACCGCGATGATGCCAAGGAACGCCCAGCGCGGGAAGCCGGGGAAGAGCCGCAAGAACAGGCGAGCGACGATGAAGCCGGTGAGGAAAGCGAAGGCAATCCGCAGCGCCGTGTGGGCGTAGGTATTGCCTGGGGCGAGAGCCTCGCTCAGCAGCAGGTAGGGGTACTCGAGCACACCACCGTGCTTCTGCCCGGGGAATGCGAGCACCACCTGGGGATCCTGGAGAACCCGCTGAACCTGGGTTCCGTCGACCAGCATGTCCTGGTTCGGGATTACCGTGAGCCACGCTGCGAAAGCCCACGCGGCGCACAATGCGCCTGCTGCGGACTCGAACCAGGGGAACGTGCGCCGGCCAGCCAAAGCCGGCAGAACATCAGTCGCCTGCGTCACCACGCTGCCCCCGATTCGCTGCCGCCCGTGCCCAGAACGCGTACCGCATCCCCGCGAAGACCGCGAGGAACGGAGCCGAGACTACCGCCTCGAAAGGCCGCAGCCGTGTGACCGGCTCCATCAGATCGGCCTTGAGGGGATGCAGCAGGGACGCCACCTGTCGTCGCGTCGACCAGCCGCTGCCACGCCCGATGCGGAAGACCTCCTCGTCGGAGATCCCGTACATGCGGCAGCGCACGACCACCTCGTCCCACGACGCCTTGCCCACCTCGAGCACGTGCGCGTCTGAGATCGCGAACCGTGCGCCCAGCTCGCGCGTCCACCGCTCGCACAGCTCGGAGTCGTCGGAGAAGCGCCGGGTCGCGTCGTAGGGGTGCGCTCTCAGCAGATCGCCCACGAACAGCGTCGGGGTGCCGATGACGGCCGCCGGCCCCGAGACGAAGCGGCCGGACCGCCACGCGTTGAGGCCCCGCGACACGTAGTCAGAACCGTCGACAAGGGTCTGCGCACTGACTCCCTGCACGTCGAGCCGCTGCAGGGCGTCGATCATGCGCGAGAGCTGCCCCGGAGGCATGACGTTGTCGGATCCCATGTTCAGGACAAGGGGGAGGGTCGTCGCGGCGATGCCGACATTTCGAGCGTTGCCCAGGCCGGTGCCGGGGTCGTCGAGCACGAGATCCGCGAGGCGCTCCGCCGCCTGCCTCGTGCCGTCCCGCGAGCCGGCATCGACGACGATGAGCTGGCCCACACCTGCGTCACGCAGCGAGCTGAGGCAGCGCTCGATGCCGCTGATCGACTCCAGGGTGCAGACGACCGCCGACACGTCTGCCGGGGTCCACGAGGAGGCGTTCATCGCAGCCTGCCGTTCACAGGCCCAGCAGGGAGGCTTGCCGGTTGAAGTCGGCAACCTCGGTGCGCACCTGGTCGAACGTGCCGCGCGCCGCGATGCGTCCGTTCTCGAGGTACAGCAACTGGTCGGCGTAGCGCACCGTCGCGAGCCGGTGGGCGACGGTGATCGTGGTGACCTCGCCCTCGAGCTCCTGGAGCGTGCGGATGATGGCCTGCTCGGTCTCGGCGTCGAGGGCGCTCGTGGCCTCGTCGAGCACCAGCAGCTTGGGCCGCGTGTAGAGGGCGCGGGCGATGCCCAGGCGCTGGCGCTGGCCACC
>JAUPKM010000617.1 GCA_030837445.1 Actinomycetota bacterium | reverse complement strand
CGACCTGCTCGGGAATAGCCAGTACAGTCAAGGAACAGTTGCCGCTGAAATCGCCCACCGTCATCAGAATCGCCGTCTACGCGGCCTTCAGTATCACGGTGTCGACTCGCTCCTCGATTTATGCACCGGAGATCTTAGCTAGTTTTCGTCCCGAAAATGATGGTTTGACGTCGGGGTGGGGGCAAACGGGCGTCAGGAACAGGGCGAAGATCGCGCGGGCGAGGCGGGGGCGGGCGATTTTTACCGGATCGAGGAGCGGGCGAGCGTGACGGACGCATGCGGAGGCAACGCGAGTGAATACCCCAGCGATTCTGGCTTATAAACCCAGGATCGAACGATCTCGAAGAGGACAAGGGGCAGGTTCAAGCCGCCTTGCGCTTGCGCCGCGACTGGGCCGCGTTGCACTCGGCGTCCTCGCGCGCCAGGAAGATCTTCCCCAGCACGTGCAGGTTGCGGCCCAGGACGGCCAGTTGCAGATAGCGGCTGAACCCGCGTTCGCTCCGATCACGACAACGCACCAGTCCGTTGCCGCTTTGCAGGGCGCCGATCGCCGACTCGACTCCCGGGTGCTCCTGCCGCGCCTCGCGGAACTCGATTGTGGCCTGGGCTGCTTGTTCCCGGGCCTGCTTGGCCCCGGGCATGGGCAGGCAAGGATGGGCCACGATCTTGGCCAACTCCTCCTGGTTTTCCGGCGAGTGGAAACCGCGGTCGAAGGAGGCCCGGCGGATGCGTCCGTCCAGACGCTTCTGCAGAACCCGCATCTGGTCGACAACCACGCCGCGGTCGTCGGCGTCGCGGGGCATGAGGTAGGTGTGAGTGATAAACCCCGCGCCGTCTTCACAGATCAGCACCAGTCGCCCGAACTGCACGGGCTGGGCCGCCTTGCCGCGTTTGTACAACTGGGTGTGCGTCTCGAAGATGCTGAAGAGCTTCTCGTGGTTCGGGATGGTCTCGCCGTGGAGGACGCGGCGACGGGCCGTGCCGCAGACATGGCGTGTGCGTTCGAGGAAGGTCTGCAATTGCGCATCCAGCGCGAAGACCTCGCCGCTGGCGTGGCCTTTGTTTTCCAGGGTTTTCCGCAGGTTGTCCGCCCGGCCGAGGACCGTTTCGGCCAGGCCCAGCAGTTCGCGGTACAGCGACTGGAGGCGTCGTTCATAACCGTTTCCCTTGCGGGCAGCGACGCGGTCGATTTGCCGCGCCAAGCCCTTGGCTTTCCGATACAGGTGTTTGTGTTGTCGCCAGCCGCAGCCGCCGACCAACGCGGTGATGGCCACGCACAAGGAGATCACCTTCCGCAGGCCGTCACGGATCAGACTGCTCTCGGTGGGATAGTGGATGTTGGTCTCGACGACGAAGGAGTCGCCGCGGACCGTCTCGGCCGCTGTGGGCGCAAGCCGATGCCCCTCGGCGACGATGGCGTGGTTGATGCGTTCGAGGGTTTCGGGGCGCAGCAGGGTGAGGGTGTTGCGGATGGTCCGCCAGTTGAAGTCGGCCTCCTCACTCCAGTCGCCGATGCCCATCATCCGCCGCAGGGCGCGGTGCTCCTCGGCGAGGTTCTGGAGGCGGTCGTAGTCAAAGTTGCATCCGAGGCGTACGGAGGCCAGCACGAGGATCGGCCAGTAGTCCATTCCTTTCCGTCCGCGTTCGCGGCTGGAGTTCCGGTTGACGTCGTTGGCCACCGCCTGGAGAAGCTCATCGCGAAGTTTGGGTTGGGAGTAGATGTGCTTGAGGGCCGCGAGGATGGGGATGATTTCGTCGCGGCAGGCGGAATTGAGCGGCACGTCGGAGATGGCCGGGCGGTCCATCCGTTGCTGGCGATCGAAGGGTTTTCGCATGGTACATGCTCCTCGAAGATCGGGCTGTGCGTGGCGGGAATTCCCGCGTTTTCTACGCGCCAGGCCCGCGATGGTTCAAATCTTCGAGGGGCATTTTTCAAGAAACTTCCGGGAAAACCGGCTCGAAACGGATTGCGGGACGGAGACTAGCTATATCATCGACCTTGTCGGCGCAATATTTCGGAGGCAGCGGAAGTCATCCGGAGAAAAATACCCGGTAGCACCGGCCGTCCAAAACATGGCGATCCGCATGGTCGCACTATAATGGTCGGGGATTTTCGGGCGCGTGAATAAGGTGGATTCGCCGATGAGGAGTCTGGACTCCAGGAGGCGAATGAATGCCGAGAGAACGCAGGACGTTTACGGAGGCTTTCAAGGCGAAGGTGGCCCTGTCGGCTATTCGCGGTGAAGGCACGGTCGCGGAATTGGCAAGCCGATTCAGCGTGCATCCCAATCAAGTCACCAGTTGGAAGCAGCAGGCCATCGAGGGGCTGAAGGAGGTGTTTGCCGATGGCCGCTCTCGACGGGCGAAGGACGATGAGGAACATCAGGCGCGATTATTTCAACAGATCGGCCAGCTCCAGTTCGAGCTGGACTGGTTGAAAAAAAAATCTGGAGGGACCCCTTGAAGCGAAGCGAGAGATGATCGAGCCGGGCAACGCCAGGCTGACGGTGTCGAGGCAATGCGAGTTGCTGGGCATGTCGCGTTCTGGGTACTACTATCGGTCCCAGCCGGTGAGCGAGGAAGACTTGTTGCTGATGCGGTTGATCGACGAGGAGTACACGCGACATCCGTTCTTCGGAACACGGCGGCTGGCCGATTGGCTGGGCACCCAAGGGCATGCGGTCGGACGTGATCGCGTGCGGAGCCTGATGCAGCAACTGGGCGTAGCGGCGATCTATCCGAAGAAGCGTTTGAGCCTGGGAAACACGGGTCACGAGAAGTATCCCTACCTGCTGTCGGGACTGTCGATCGAGACTCCGGACCACGTTTGGTGCAGCGACATCACGTACATCCGCCTGCGTGGCGGCTTCGTGTACCTGGTGGCGGTGATGGACTGGCACAGCCGGTATGTGCTGAGTTGGGATCTGTCGATCACTTTGGACGCGGACTTCTGCGTGGCAACGTTGGATCGTGCCTTGGAGGGCGGGCAGCCGCTGATCTTCAACACCGACCAGGGGAGCCAGTACACCGGCGCGTCGTTCACCGGTCGTCTGAAAGAGGCGTGCGTCCAGATCAGCATGGACGGCAAGGGACGAGCGTTCGACAACATCATGATCGAGCGTCTGTGGCGAAGCGTGAAGTACGAGGAAGTGTACCTGAAGGACTACGGGAGCGTGCAGGACTGCCGCCGATCGCTGGCGGTGTATTTCGAGTTCTACAATCGGGAGCGTCGGCATCAGGGCCTGGGATGCCGAACGCCGTGGGACGTGTACCAGGCAGCGGCGTGAGGAGCTATGGGATCGCAGCTTTTGGGGGGCGTCGCTCCGCTCCGTTCGCTGCGCTCACTACGCTCCGCGACGCCCCCCAAAAGCAACCCAGAGTCCACCTTAAACAACCTCTTTTTCTGTCTTGACAACCCCGACCGCCTCACATGGCGATCATAATAGATCGCGGGGGCGGGAAAACTTGCACCATCCGGAGACCATCGCCATGACCACCAGCCAGGGAATCCCGGAACAGACCATGGTCGTCATCCTGGCTGCCGGAAAGGGGACCAGGATGGGCAGGCCCGACCTGGTCAAGGTCTGCTTTGAGATCGATTCCGTGCCTGCCATTAACCGGCAGATCACGGTCTTCAAGCGGCAGCGATTCGGGCGTTTCCTTCTGGTCGTGGGCTCGCGAGCCGACCAGGTCCTGGAGACGGTCAGCAGGGAACACCCCGGGCTCCTTTTCGTCCACCAGGAGCCGCAACTGGGCACCGGGCACGCCGCGAAGATCGCCGCGGAGGCGCTTCAGGCGATTGACTACCAAGGCTACGTGCTGGTCGCGATGGGCGACAAGTTTCTCGAAGAGGCGGCGCTGGATGCCTTGGTGAGCGGATACGTCCGCCAGCGGGCCGATTTCGCCCTGCTGACCATTCCCAAGACGCCGCTCACCGAGGCCT
>JAUPKM010000616.1 GCA_030837445.1 Actinomycetota bacterium | reverse complement strand
GTGGGAGACCACCGCAGACCAACTGACCCGGTACTCGGCGGCGAGGACGACCAGTCGCCTCCGATGGTCGTCCCACTCAGAGGCCAGCTCGTTCCATCTGGCTGTCACCGAGCCCCGAGGAAGCAGGAAGTGGATGGCGAAGACGTTGATCAGGGCCTCGCGCTCCTCACGAGTCGTCCCGACGCCGAAGTCCACGGTGTACTCGTCGGCGAGTAGGTGGTGACCCAGTTCGTGCGCCAGGCTGAACCGCCGCCGACCGGCGTCCATCGTCCCGTTGATCAGCGCAACACCGATGCCGTTGACCCGCACGTACCCCCCGTCGATCACGTCCGAGCCAAGATCGACCGCGAAGGACACAAGGCCGAGGTTCTCAACGACGGACTGGAGTTCCAGCAATGGACCGCCCGGACGACCGACCATCTCTCGGGCTTGTTCAGCTCCCGCCTCAGCCTCGGCGACAGTCGTGACACCGGAGGGCAACCGCGCCGGGTGCGGTGTGAGCATGCCGATATCCGCGAGCAGCTCGACATCGCGGGCGGTGCTCTCCAACCGCTCTTCCAAGGCGGCGACGTCCTGCCCCGCAGATACCCCCCTGCGGTGACTGGCGAACACGTCCGGCGATCTGGAGACGAACCACTCCACGGACCGGCCAGTGGCTTGGGAGAGCCGGACGAGCTCCAGCGCGTCCAGCCGTCGCTGTCCCTGTTCCACCCGGGTGAGTGACGGACGAGACAGCCCGAGGCGTTCGGCGAGCTGGTTCTGCGAAAAGCCTGCACGCTCACGAGCCTGGAGCACCCTGGCGCCGACATCGGTCCACTCAGTGAGCTGTTCTCTGTCCATATTGGCCTTCATCGGTAAGATTTCAGCACTGCCGAAGGACAGTCTAGCAACATGTTCGTTCACTGGGCAGATCTCACTGTGGATCAATCCGGATGATCCAGGCATCCCCCGTGATCGGAGGAGCCGTGGTGAGAGCGACCGGCAAGAGGTGGCTTCGATCAGGGAGCGGTGTCCGGGGGGTGGCTGGCAAGGCGGCAGGAGGGAGGCGTCCTGGTTTGGACGTCGACCGACGACAACACCGCCGGGCGCCTCCCGGTCGCCGCGAGCCGAAGCCACCTCTTGCCGGTCGCTCTGAGCCCCGGGTGCCAGAACCGCCTGCCCTTGCCCCGGGCTCAGACGGCGTCAGGCCCAAGAACGTCGAACGTCTCCGGTCTGCCCGGCCCTCTTCGAGTCGACGATGCTTGCACCGGTGGCGAGCGCGTTCGGAAGGGTCGGGAGACAGGCCGCTCCGAGGACCAGCAGGCCCGTGGCGAGGATGGCGAGGGCCGTCGGGAATCCGGTGACGTCGACCAACAGGCCCGCGAGGAGGGGACCGAGCATGAGCCCGGCCGCGTAGGCGAGGTTGTACAGGCTGTAGGCACCGCCGAGGGCCGGAGGGGACGTCTGCATCCCCTGCACGCCGATCAGCGTGCTTGGCGGTGCGGAGAAGAACGCGATGGCGGCGCCGATCACGGCCAGGGCAATCGCGACCTGCCAGAGCTCGGTGCCGAGACCGAGCAGGGCCGTGCCCCCAGCGGCGAGGAGGATGCCGAGGGCGACAAGGTAGCGAGCGTCGATTTTTCCGACGAGGGCGCCGACGAGTGGGTTGAGGACGATGCCCACGACGACCATCAGCCCGAACAGCAGCCCGATGTCCAGGGCATCCGCGCCGGACAGGTCGCTGAGCTGTTGGGGAAGCACTGGTTGGATCATCGCGACGAGGGAGGCGCCGAGGGCGACGATGCCGATCACCGCGACGGAGCCGCGGACCCGGAGCACCGCGAGCGGTCCGGTCGGGTCGTCGCCGCTCATCGGGATCTGTTTGATGAACACGATCCGGAGAACGCCATCGGCCAGCGCGATCGCCGCGGCGACGATGAAGGGGGAAGGCGTGCCGAAGTGCTCCACGAGCAGCCCCGACAGAGGCGGTCCGATCAGGGTACCGAGGGCGATCATGCTCATCGCCATCCCCAGGTACTTCCCCCGTTGGGGAAAGGGAATCACGGCCGAGATGAGGGCGAGGCTCGCCACCCAGGACATGCCTGCCGCGATGCCCTGCAGGACGCGACCGAGCAGAAGAAGCCAGAACGGGCCTCCGATCGCGAAGAGCACAGTAGCCGCAGCCAGGCCGACCAGGCCGATCAGCAGCGGGCCGCGCGGGCCGCGACGATCGACCATACGCCCGGCGAGGGGTGTGACCACGATCATCGCGGCCGCGTAGCTCGCGAAGAGGGCGCCCGTTCCGGTCGGGCCCGCGTCCACCGTTGCTTCCAGCAGGGGAAGCACAGGAATCGCAAGCCCGTACACGAGCATGTCGGTGAACAGGGCGATACACGCGACGGTCACCGCCGCCCCCGGTTTCGTCGTCGTACGGGTGGGAGTCATGTGTCAAGTTCTCCGTTTTAGTGTTTTTGTTGCGGTTTGTCGGTTGCTAGGAAGCGAACAGGCCGTTGGTGACGGCCCGACCTATCGCTGCGGAAGTCTCCCCTCGCGGCAGTGATGCCGGCTCCGTCGCGGCGATGATCGTCAGACCGTGAAGGAAGGTGAGGATCACGAACACTGCCCGTTCGGCGTCGACCCCCTCGGCGAGTGGTCCCGCCTCGTCGAACACGAGGCGGAGCGCACAGCTCCAGCCCGAGAGCGCGTCACGCTTCTGCTCGACGCCGTCCGCGATCTCGATTGCCTGCGGGGCGACCACCGTCGAGACGACCGCGAGATCGCGGAAAGCCCCGTCCGTCGCCAGCAGTGTCAGATAGCGGTCGAGGAAGAGGGCCGACCTCGTCCGCGCGGGCACGCTCCGGTCGCCCAACAGCGCAAGCAGAGGATCGGCCTGAGCGGACCATTCCTCGTGAAGTACTGCCCGCAGCAGTCCTTCCTTGCTCTCGAAGTGGTGGTACACCGCACCGCGCGTCAACCCGGCCCGGCGGGCGATCACCACGAGCGACCCGCCCTCCCAGCCGAGGGCGGCAAAGGTCGACAGAGCAGTGCGGATGATGGTGCGTCGAGTCTCGGCAGCGTCAGCAGCAGTACGTCTCACTTTTTAGAGACAACCCTGTATGTATAATCCTGTCAACAGCATCATGCCGACAACGCCCGTAGTCACCCGCCGGCGTTCCACGCCGCTGCGGCAGAGATTCGGCCGGGGAGCTCTTGCTCACGGTGATGGTCGTCGGGGGTGTGGCGGGCGGGCGCTGTGTCCCGCGTCGGTGTCAGGCTCCACCGGTGTGTCGAGCATCTGGTCCAGGCCGCGGCCCAACGCGCGTCCGAGCACGCGCCGGGGGTCGAGGCCCTCGCCGGTGTGGAGGGCGACGGTGAGGGTGTTGTCGAAGGACACCATGGTCACCGACACTCGTACCCGGTCGCTGAGCGGGGCTATCGGGACGATCCCTGTGACTCTTGCCCCCGGCAGGAGCCACGGCCCGGCCGGCCCGCGCAGGGTGGTCACGGCCGCCGTCACCCGCGTCTCCCCCCACTTCCGTGAACGCACCAGGCCGCGACGGAGCAGGGCCGGCACCAGCCCAGGAACCGCCCCCGGCCCCGGGGCGGAGCGTGGGCGCGGTGGGGAGGTGCCGGCCGATCGGGCTCGTCGCACCCGGGCCCGGACCGGGGCGGTGGCCGAGGCCACGACGGCCAACCGACGCCCAGGGTCCGGCTCCCCCACCGGCAACGGGACGACCATGAGGCCGGTGGCCTGGCCACCACCGGGCTGGGCGATCGGAACGCTCGCCCGCAGCACAAGACCGGGGGGCAGGGATCCGCGTGTCGCGCAGAGATCCCGCAGGGCAGAGGCGACGGCGGCCAGGACGACGTCGGTGATCGTCACCCCCAGCACGCGGGCGATCTCGTGCACCGGTTCCAGCGGCCGGTGGACGACGTCGAGGCAGCGTCCCGTCCCCGCCGTGCGCGGCAGGCCGGCGTCCGGCTCGCGGCCGCGCAACGCGGTCAGCGCCGCCAGGACACAGCCGGCCGTCGCCGTGCGGGCCCGGAGGCGCTGACGCCACGGCGGCCCGGGCCGGGGGAACGACGCCGCCGGGGCCGGCAGAGCGTGGGGCGCCGGTGAGGGGGCGGTGTTCGGTGAGGGGTCGCCCAGCAGGGAACGGACCAGGTCGAGTCCTTTCGCGCCGTCGACGAGCGCATGGTGGGCGGTGATCAGCAACGCTGGCCCGCCGCCGGTGCCATCGCCGCGACCGTCCCGGGCGATCAGGACGCGCCACGGTGGCTGGTCAGCGGGCAGCGGCCGCACAGCGCGGTCGGCCGCCCACCGCCACACCGCCGGAACGGTGTCGGCCAGGTCACCCGGTGCATTGGGTGCGTCGGGTGCGTCGGGTGCGTCGAGGAGGATCCGATCGGTGGCCGGCGAGGAATCCGGTACCCATTGCGCATGATACGGACCCTCGCGGCGGATCCGACGGTGCAAACTGGGCAGGTGTTCGACCCTGGCGGCGAGTAACCCGATCAGGCCCTCGGCGGTGAGCGGATCCGGGCCGACAGGCTCCAGAGTGATCAACAAGGAGACCTGAACCGGCGCCGTGGGCGTCTCCATCCACAGCGAGGCCAGCTCATCGATCCGCAGTCGCACAGCCCACTCCGACAGTTGTCGATCCCCACGGGTTCCCCGATCCTCCCAGAGCCCGGTGCGCTCCCGTCATCGGCCGGCCCGTTCCAGTACCGCGAACAGCCTGCGCAAGGACTCGGTCAGATGTTCACCATCGGCTCCGATACGGACGGCCAGGGCTTTGCCGACCTGTACTGGGGGAACAGGGATGCCCTGTCTTCCATCGATGCCGGGGAGCGACACCCGGCGGCGACGCCTGTTCTAACGGTCGACGAGTGCTTCGCGGATGAGCGAGTCGTAGGTGTCACTGACTCGTTGGCCGTCCACGGACAGGCGCGCGGCGAACGTGTCCAGGTCGGACTGCACGTCGAGGCCGGTACGGCCGGGACCGATGACGGCCTCGATCTCCAGGAACACCCCGGCGTGGTCGACCTCGTCCAGACACACCGACAGTTCCCCGCTGCGGGCGGTGCGTCGATTCTTGACGATCCGCACTGTCGGGACGAAGCCCATGGCCAGGATCGCGCCGTGCATCTGCTCCCGGTCGCTGACCTCGGTCTCGTACTCCAGGCACGACATTTCGTTTTCCACGGGGCGTTTCACGGTGAACACGTACCGACCGTTCTGGGTCCGCAGCCGCGCGAACGGAACACCGATCTTGCTCATGCCATAACGCCATTCACGCGGCGCATAAGCCTGGTCGTCCTGATGGACCGGTGCGGACAAAACGATACCGTGAACAGCGAGATTGGACTCAAGAACGGCGGCATCCCTGATGCGGTACTTGACCTCGATTTCCCGCACGGCTGTCATACGGCGAACGCTCCTGTCCATCGATGCCCACCTGACCGGTGCGAGCGTAGGGCCTGCTCTCGAACGCCCCTGGTCCGGGGCGGAGCGACCACGAAGATCAGGGGTACAACGCGGGGCTGCGCACGACCGGCCTCCC
>JAUPKM010000095.1 GCA_030837445.1 Actinomycetota bacterium | reverse complement strand
AGGCTTACCCGCAGGGTTATGCCCCCGGCTACCAACAGCCCTACGGGAACCCGGCGAATGCCGATCCGCTTGCCAAGTCGAAGATGGCGGCCGGTCTGCTCGGCATCTTCCTTGGCGGGTTTGGAATCCATCGGTTTTACTTGGGCTTCACGATGATCGGGATTCTGCAGATCGTCGTCACGGTGCTGACCTGCGGGATCGGAGCCCTGTGGGGCACGGTCGAGGGAATCCTCTACCTCGTGGGAAGCAGCGGCTTCACTACCGACGCCCAAGGCCGGCCGCTGCGCGACTGACTGCGGCCAGTGCCTCTGTACACTCCACTACCTCCGTTTAGCGCGCCAAACCGCCCTTTCCACGGCGTGTCGCCGGGCGTGTCGCGGGTCATGGAGTCCCTACAGGACATGAACGCCGCCACGGCGCCGCTTGACGACTGCGGAACCCGAATATTGAGCCACTCAGCGGTCGACGGGCTAGAGCCCGCTTTGGTCTGCCTTGCTCGGATTCAGCTCAGCGACCAGTGCTCCGGGGTCAGCGACGGTGAAGGCCGCCGCCGATTCGTCGTCGTTGGCCGATAGCCACCGGATGACTAGCATCGCGTCGCGTTTGCGAACCTTGGTCTCGCTGGCCCCGAAGGTATTCTCGGCTGCCGCTGAGGAGATGCGATTGCGGGCGATGATCAGGCTGCGCGGTGGGTCACCGGCACCGAAAACCACGCCGTGTTCGGTGACTGCGAGGCTCCCGACCCCTACCAATGCCGCGCGAGAACTGTCACTGACACCCGCGCAGCGGGCCGGCACAATCAACAGTGGTTCCCGACCGTGAAGTTCCTCCGCGATGACCGAGACGCTGGATTGCACTTGCCGAGCGAGTCGGGGTTGCATCACGAAGAAGGCGTAGACCATCGACGCCACCAGCGCAACGAGGACCACACCAAGCACTAGCCAGACAATGTTCACACGATCTCCTGCAGTAGTCGGGTAGTCGGGTAGTCGGGTAGTCGGGTAGTCGAGGACGAAGCGGAGTCAACCGCCGGCGAATGGCGGCAGCACATGCAGAACTGTGCCCGCGGTCAGTGTGGGTGTTCCCGAGACCCGGTGACCATCCGCCAATAAGGAGCAGACTGGCAGCACGCGCGCCAAGGCCGGGGGGCTGGCAGCGAGCAGAGCACCAAGGACGTCGTTCACCGACCCGGCTGGCAGCTCAATTTCCCGGAATCCCGCTGCATCCCGAGCGGCGGCGAACAGAGTCACGGTGACGGTGTCGCCAGTGTTCGGTGCGGCAGCTGCTGCGTCCGGCGACGGGTGTGTCGCCTCGCTGCGGACCGGCTCCTCGAGCTCAGCCACATCAACCGCCGATGGCGGACATCGGCCGGTCGGGCTGCAGGAACCCGGGGTCGTCCAGTCCGTGCCCGGGCTTCTTCGCCTTCACCTCGGCTGACATCAACCCCGCCAATTCGGCCTTGCCAGCGCCAGCCCGTAGCGGAGTCCGCAGGTCTCGCTCACCGGCGGCGAACAGGCAGGAACGCCACTGACCATCCGCGGTCAGTCGAACTCGGTCGCAGGCGGCGCAGAACGGCTTGGTGACGGAGCCGACGATGCCCACGCGGGCTGGTCCGCCATTGACCAGAAACTCCTCGGCCGGCGCAGAGCCGCGCCCGGTCGCGGGTGTGACCTCAAACCCCGCCTCGGCAAGGGAGCGGAGGATCTCCTCGCGGGTGATCATGGTGGCGCGATCCCAGGAGTGCTGTGGGTCGAGTGGCATCTGCTCGATGAACCTAAGTCGAAGCCCGTTGGCCAGCGCCCAACGCAAGAGCGTCGGCGCCTCGTGATCATTGACGCCACGGATGAGCACGGCGTTGATCTTGATCGGCTCGAGTCCAGCCGAACGCGCCGCCTCGACGCCAGCGAGAACGTCGGGCAGTCGATCGCGGAGGGTCAACTCCTTGAAGGTCGTCCGATCCAACGTATCGAGGCTGATGTTCACCCGCTGAAGCCCGGCCGCGACCAGGTCATCGGCCACCGCCGCCAACTTCAAACCGTTGGTGGTCAGTGAAACTTCGGGATTCTGAGGGAGTGCGACGATACCGGCGACGATTTCGGCGGCGTCTGGGCGCAGCAGCGGTTCTCCGCCGGTGAGCCGTACCTCGCGCACGCCCAACTCTGTCGCGATGCCGACCAACTGCAGCAGTTCGCCAGTTGTTAGCAGATCCTCATTGGGTGTCCAGGGAAGACCTTGCGCCGGCATGCAGTAGCGACAGCGGAGTGAGCACCTGTCGGTGAGCGACAATCGGAGATCCCGATGCACCCGGCCGAAGCGATCGGTGAGCATGGTCATGCGCAATTCACCCACTCCGTGGAACCGTCGGCGAAGATCTGGTGCTTCCACACCGGCAGCCGGGATTTAACTTCATCGACCAGCCAGGCGCAGGCCGCAAACGCCTCCTCGCGGTGCGCGGAACTGACGGCAACTGCGAAAGCCAATTCGCCGACCGCGAGCGAGCCAACCCGGTGGGCGGCCGTGGCATGGATAACTCCGGGTCGTTGGTGCGCCGCCCGCACGATCTCGCCGAGGACAGCGTCGGCGGATGGGTGGCTTTCGTAGGTGAGGGAGGTGACTGTTCGGCCGTGGTCGTGGTTGCGGACAACCCCGGCGAACGAGACAACCGCTCCGGCCCGCTCGTCGGCGACGGCTGCCTCAAGGTCCGAAACGGCGATGGTCGCACTGCTAATCCCGGTGGTTTCCAATCGGGGGGCAGTCTGTCCGCGGGCCGCTGGGCCGGCCGAAGTTGGAGGTGCAGAGGGAGAGTGGGTCAAGTTCACAAATCCCACCTCCTCGTCCTCGAGTACGCGCCGACGCTTGGTTGGCCAGTAGGCCAGATGATACCTGGCACTAGGTTGCGGGGATGGACCGCGAACGACTGACCGGATCGGATCCGGGCCGGGCAGACACTACTGCGGTCGTGCTGGCAGGAGGTATGGCGCGCCGGCTTGGGCAGGACAAGGCGCGGGCGACGCTGGCGGGTGGGTCGATGCTGGGCCAAGTGGTCAGGCGGCTGCCGACGGCGGTTCCGATCGTCGTCGTCAGCCCGGACGAGAACGTGCTGGCCCTGCTGGCGTCGGGGGACCGGCTGGCGTCGGGGGACCGGGAGCCCGTCGATGCAGACCGGCCCATGACCCGTACCTGCGAGTTCCCACCCGGCGGGGGACCGGTCGCGGGGCTGGCGGCCGGGCTCGAACTGGTTGGTACCCCCACCATGCTGTTGCTCGCCGTGGACATGCCGCTCGGGGTTCACGCCGCTCTGACGGCGCTGGACGAGTTGGTAGGAAGCGGCGCAGGGCATCATGCCTCCGCGGTGATTCCAGTCGACGCGGGAGGACACCGCCAGCCGCTGTGCGCTGCCTACCGGACCGATGCGCTGAGGTCGGCGCTGACGGAGCTTGTTATCGCTGCCGGCACCCTCAGGGGCGCCTCGGTCCGATCGTTGCTGGCGCGGCTCGAATTGGTGGAGCTGCCCAACCTGCCCGGCAGGTTGCTGCTGGATGTGGACACCGAGGTGGATCTCGTCGCCGCGGACCGCGAGTTGCGCTCGAGCGAGTGGGGGTCGCCCGAGCCCGGCTGAGTCCACTTGGGTCCCAGCCGGGCTAGCCACTGCAGTGCTGTGCATGACAGTTGACGTCCTCGACTAGGAGGGCATCTCGGCGCCGGGGCGGGCGTAGTACCAGAACGCGATCACGGCTCCAATCAAGGCGAACACCGCGAGGCCGATGAAGAACGCGGCGGCCGGTACGGCGGCCAACAGGACACCGAAGATAAACGGCCCGAAGGCGGCGATTGCGGCGGTCCAACCGATCACGCCACCTGCTTGGCGGGGTTTGAAGATCATCGGCATCTGCTTGAAGGTGCTGGCGTTGCCGACCCCGGTGAAAAGGAACACCGCAAGCATCCCCCAGAGGAAGCCGGGGAATTCGCTGGCGGAGGTCGGGCTGAGTTGGGTGGCCGTGAAGACCGCAGACACCGCAATTCCGATCGCTGAGAGGAGCGTCAGCTTGCCGCCACCGACACGGTCCGCGACCGGACCGGCGACGATCCGAGCCGCTGAGCCGACCAGTGCCCCGAGGAACGCGTACTTGACCGGGTCGATGCCAGCGGGACCGAACACGTCAGTGCCGTAGCTGTTCTTGATCAGCAAGGCGAACTGGGCGGCCAGCCCTGAGAAGGTACCGAAGGTCAGCACGTAGAGCACTGTCATCAGCCAGGTGTGCTTGTTGGAGAAGATGTCCAACTGATCGCGTAAGCCACGGGCCTGCACCGGCACACTGCGCAGCAGGGTCCAGGCCAGGATGACGCCGATCACCACGAATGGGATCCAGATGTAGCCAGCGTTCTGGTACCACACCTCCTTGCTGACCTGCTTGGTCTTGTCGACGAACAACTGCGAACTGCCGATCAGAGCGACTCCGACGATCCACGGGGTGACGAACTGGACCAGTGAGACACCGAAGTTGCCGATACCGGCCTGCAACCCGAGGGCCGTACCCTGTTTGGACTTCGGGAAGAAGTACGACGTACTCGGCATGAACCCGGAGAAGGCACCGCCGCCGATTCCGGCGAGCGCGGCCAGGAACAGCAGCATTCCGTACGGAGTGGACGGATTCTGGACCGCCAACCCCCAGCCGACCAGCGGCAGGATCAGCAGGCCGGTGGTGATCGTGACCAACTTCCGGGTGCCCATGATCGGCGGCAGGAAGGTCCAGATGAGTCGGAGCAGACCGCCCGCGAGGCCGGGAATGGCCACCAGCCAGTAGAGCTGGCTCTTGGACAGGTTGAAGCCGATGTTATTCAGTTTCGAGGCCAAGGCCGAGACCAGGAACCAGGCGACAAACGCGAGCGTCAGGTTGAAGGTGGTGATCCAGAGCGTCTTCCATGCCCGCCCGGAGTCCCAGTTGTCCGGGTCCTCCGGGGTCCAGCTGGTCAGCCAATCCTTGCCCGTTCTGGTACTGGCCGGCGTTGCCGCCGTGGGCGTACTCATTGTCAGGACTCCGTCCCTTTAGAGGTTGCTCCCGCGCCGACGGGCTCGCCGACGAGGGCTTTCTGGATGGTGTCGGGATCGTCGTCGATACCGAGGTCGCTGGGGTGGTCGTGCTCGAATTTGTTCCTCAGCTCGGGGCTGGCCTGGTGCAGCATCCGGACGATGGTCACGTGCATCCAGAGCAGTGCCGCGAGGGTGGTGACGAACAGGATGAAGAAGGTGGTCTGCGGCAGTCCGGTGAACTTCGTGCCGTAGGCGAACAGCGGCGGGAAGAAGAAGCCGCCGAGCGCACCGAGGCAGCCGACCAGGCCGCCGACGGCGCCGACGTCATGCGGGAAATACTCGGGGATGTGCTTGTAGACGGCGGCCTTGCCGACGCCCATCGAGACGCCGATCAGGAAGACCAAGACCGTGAAGAGGACCACTCCGACGCTCCAGGGAAGGACCTCGCTGGAGGTGCCGTCGGGGGAGTTCACCACGATGTGGCCATAGGGCATCATCAGGACTCCGCAGGCGATCAGCATCACCCAGAACGTCAGGTACATGACTCGACGGGCGCCGAACTTGTCCGACATCCAGCCGCCGACGGGCCGAAGTAGGGAGGCGGGGAAGATGAACAACGCCGTCAGCATGGAGGCGTTGAACAGGGACAGGTCATAGACGTCCATGTAGTACTTCGGCAACCAGGCCGCCAGCGCCACGTAGGCGCCAAAGGTGATCACGTAGTAGAGGCTGAACCGCCATACCCGCAGCTGCTTCAGGGGCGTCAGCATCGAGCCCAGCGACCGACCCTGGTTGGGTTTGTGGTCGTGTTTGGGTGACACGAACCAGGTGACCGCCGCCATCGCCACCAGCAGCACCGCGTAGAGCCACGGCACGAACCGCCAACCGCCCGGGATCCAGCCGCCCAGGTAGCCCGCGGTCGGAACCAGCACGATCAGGGTGGGGGCGATGAGTTTGGTGACCGACGCACCGACGTTGCCCGCCCCGAAGATGCCGAGCGCGAGGCCCTGTCGGTTCTGGGGCCACCAGGCACTCACCCAGGCGATGCCGACGGAGAACGAGTTGCCGGCGAAGCCGACCAAGAAAGCGTAGAAGAGCAGCGACGTGTAGGAGGTGGCATGGGCGACCAGTAGCGCGGGGATGGCGGTGAAGGCCAGCATCGCGGTGAAGACCCGGCGACCACCGATC
>JAUPKM010000094.1 GCA_030837445.1 Actinomycetota bacterium | reverse complement strand
GCCCCGCCCGACGAATCTGCTTGCCGTCGTAGAGGTACTCGGGTCCGATGAATCCGACGACAGTATTGACGAGCAACGGGTCGAAGGCGCGGGCGACGCCGTAGGCCCTCGCTTCGAGAGTTTGCTGATCAACGCCGTGGTGGCCATCGGCGGACAGGCATGACCCTTGCCCGGTCTCGAAGTACATGACGTTTTCGCCGACGGTGCCGCGGTTCAGCGCCAGTGCAGCCTGCCGGGCCTCGGCAAGGATCGCCAGATCGATGCCGAAACTCGTGTTGGTTGCCTGGGTGCCGGCGATCGACTGAAACACCAGATCAACGGGAGCGCCTGCCTCGATGGCCAGAATCGTGTTCGTGACATGGGTCAGTACGCAACTCTGAGTGGGGATCGAGAGTTCCTGGATCAGCCCGTCGAGCATCTTCAGCAGTTCCACTGTCGAGCGCAGACTGTCGGTCGCCGGGTTGATCCCGATGCAGGCGTCACCACAACCGAACAGCAGTCCGTCGATGATGGAGATGCAGATCCCCAACGGGTCGTCGGTCGGGTGGTTGGGTTGCAGTCGAGACGACAACCGGCCCGCTAGACCGATGGTGTCGCGAAATCCGGTGACGACCTCGCACTTGCTTGCGACCCCGACGAGATCCTGGTTCCGCATGATTTTCGATACCGCCGCCGCCATCTCCGGAGTGATCCCCGGTGCCATGGCGGCGAGTTCCGGCGGCCCCGTCTCGCAGTCGAGCAGATGGTCCCGGAATCCACCGACTGTGAGGTGGGAGATCGACTGGAAGGCCGTGCCGTCGTGGCTGTCGATGATCAGCCGTGTGACCTCGTCCACCTCGTAGTCGATCACTGGCTCGTTCAGGAAGGTGACCAGTTCCACGTCGGCGAGGCAGAGTTGAGCTGCGACTCGTTCCCGCTGGTTGCAGGCTGCCACTCCGCTCAACTCATCACCGGAGCGGGCTGGCGACGCTTTGGCGAGAAGTTCGCGGACGCCGTTGAACTCGAAGGAGTGTTGCCCAACGCGCGCGCGGTAACGCATACCTCAATCGTCCTCCCCGATCGGTCCGCCGGTCAACCGATCGGGGAGGCATCGGACATCTTCGACGACGCCCTGGAGAGTGCTACGACTCGCTTGGCGAGGCGGCGGCCGCAGACGCGGAAGCGGTGGCCAGCGGCGCTCCGGCGGCAGTGCATGCGGCCTGGAACTCGTTCGCGGCCTTGGCGAACGCGACATACCCGGGGGAGCCGGCGGCAGCAGCACTAGGATTCGCCTGCATCGTCTTGAGACTGGCGATCATCGGCTGGATGATCGCCTGCGCATCTGCGCTGGCGGTGGCGCTGATCTCAGTGGCGCTCGCCTCGGCCTGCTTCAGTTGTGCCTGAGTGGGCGTTCCCTGAGTACCGGCGAAGGCAGCGGTCAGGGCCTTGTCGATCTCGGGGCAGATCGCAGCCACGCTCCCGGCGGCAGCGGCGCCGGAAGCCGTCGGGGGCGCGCTCGCCGAGGCAGCTGTCGAGCTACTGGCACCCGAGGGGGCCGGCGCCGACGAGCTGGCGCTGGAGGAGGAACTGCTGGAACAACCGGCGAGGGCCAGCCCACAGACAACGGTGGTGGCCAGGAGCAGTGCACGCTTCACAGTGACGCCTTTCGAGGGGAATGCGAGGGCAGACCAAACCCATCGCGCGATGAGATGCGCACTCTACCGGAAGCAGCGGGCCGCAGCAGCCCACCCGCCGTCCTGCGGACTTGGGTGAGGTCCCACAGCGCTCCAAAAGACTGCAGGGCTGCGCAGCCTTAGCAGCGCAGTGGTGTGCGGGGCATTCGATCCAGACCGATCGATCCGACATACGGTTTGGCGCCGACGGCACACGCGTATCTGACCGCCTCCGCCACCTGTCGCGCGGCCGCGGGCGCGGCCGGATTCGGCAGGTAATCGGTGCTGAACGCTGTCAACCGAACAGCCCGCACCCGCCTGATGGCCTGCACGGCTTGGGCGCGCTCGGCCGTTGAGGTTCGGCGGTACCTGCCGGTGTCGAAGTCGTAGGTGAAGCTGACATCCTCCCGATTCCAACCGTCCAGCCAGGGCAGAACCCAGCGCAGTTGGCCGTCACCATTCTGCGCCAACACCAGGCGTCCGCCACGGTGGACATCGCGGGAGACCGCCGCCAGCAGCGACGCCATGCCGCTTCGCTGCCGGGGATGCGACTCCACCATGTCGACGTTGTCCAGGAATACCCCGTCGAAACCTGCGGCCATCATCTGCGGCAGTACCCGCTTGGTCATCAGGGCGCGGAACTCAGAGTTGTTGACATCGGCATACCACTCGCCCCAGTCCTGCCAGCGGTGCAACCGATGACCTCGCGCGGCCTGACTCCACCAGCGGCCGTCTTCGATGGTGCCGATGCTGAGATAGGCAAGAACCACCGAGCCGTTCCTGCGCAACTCCCTGACCCGACCGGCGGAGGTGGTTTCGCCGTCGACCACCACAAGTGAGTAGCCGCGCAGATCCGAGGCTGCAGCTGCGTCCGACAGCGCCAGGGTCCAGCTTGTGGTTCTGGCCAGTCGCCAGCGCAACCGCGCCAGACCTGCAGTGGCGGGCGGCGCGGGCGTGGCCGTCGCAGTCCGCACCGCCGGAGTCGCCTCCGACGCGGCGGCCGGTGTCGCGACCCCGCGGTCAACAGGGTTCACCAGCGCGGCCGCCGCCATGACTCCGACAGCGCCCAGTGTGGCGATCCTGCGGGTTCCCATACTCCTACTATCGTCCGCGGTGGTCGCGGAGCCAACCACAGATCGAAGCGGTTAGCCCGTGCTGGTCCAACCAGGCGAGGGCTAGGCCTGCCAGGCGACCTCGCCGCCGAGTCGGGTCTCCGAGATGGTGATGTCCGCCCAACCTTCCGGGTCGGTCGTCCACGGGTTGTTCGAAGCGATCGCAAAGTCCGCGAACTTGCCCACCTCCAGCGAGCCGCGGTCGTCGCCGTGGATCTGCCAGGCCGCATCTGTGGTGATGGCGCGCAGCGCCGACGCCGGATCCACTCGTTCGTCTGGACCCAGCACAGTTCCGTCCTCCTCGGTCTGGCGCAGCACGGCTGTACGGGCCGAGAGCAGCGGGTGCATCGGGGAGACGTTGTAGTCGCTGTGCACCGACACCCGAAGTCCGTTCCGGACGGCGGTGTTCAGCCGGTGCAGTCCAGCCGCCCGCTCGGGGCCCAAAATGTTGTCTCTGAGCACCCGTCCCCAGTAGTAGACGTGGTTGACCAGGAAGCTCGGCGACAGGCCGCTGCGAGCCATCCTGCTGAAGTGCTCTGGGTGGCCGATGGCGACGTGTTCGACACGGTGACGCAAGTCGTGGGGTTGGGCGTCGGCGAGCGCCCCCTCATACGCGGTCAGCACGAGATCTATCGCGGCGTCTCCGTTCGCGTGCGCCATCACCTGCCAGCCCGCTTCGTGTCCTTGCCGGATGTACTCCGTCAATTCCTGCAGCGTGTAGTTGACCTCGCCGGTGCCGCCCATCCCGCCGAGGTACTTGGTGCGCAGGTAGGCCGACCTTCCCTGATTGGAACCGTCGGCGAGCACCTTCCACGCGACGGCGCGGACCATATCGTCGCCGGACATGGGGGTGACGCCTGCTTCTGCCCACTTCTCGTTGGCCACGAGGGCGGACTGGGCGGTCGAGATCCGGGTGGGAAGTCGTTCGGCGGCGTTCATCTGGTGCAGGAGCGCCACCTCGCTGGTGCCGACCAATTGGCCGGTCAACCCCTCTCG
>JAUPKM010000615.1 GCA_030837445.1 Actinomycetota bacterium | reverse complement strand
GAGTCCTGATCGAACCGCTGGGCTCTGGTCAACGACCCTGGCATGGTTGCCGGAAGCAACGGTCCGCGCAACCCTCGGCCCCGACGATCTCGGTGTCGAGGTCGTCGGCCGTGACCAGCGACCGCAGGCGTCAGACCGCCTGCTTCTTCAGCCGGCGACGCTCGCGCTCGGACAGACCGCCCCAGATTCCAAAGCGCTCATCGTTGTCCAGTGCATATTCGAGGCACTCGATCCGCACCTCACAGGACATACAGACCCGCTTGGCCTCCCGGGTGGAGCCACCCTTCTCCGGGAAGAAGGCCTCCGGGTCGGTCTGAGCGCACAGCGAGCGCTCCTGCCAACCCATCTCCTCGGTCTCGTCGAGCGGGAAGATGTCAAGTTCGTTCATATCGCAGGTGTTCCTTCCAAGTCGATCTTGGGCCGACGGGGGAAGGGCCCAGCAGGTGAATGACAACAGTGGAATTACACACGCGTTACACCATCGGCGTCAAGTCCGAGATCAGTTGGCAAAGATTTCTTAGCGAGAGTTGGAACCCTTTCGGCCGGTGGCGCCAACTTCACCCCGTCGGGACGCCATCGTCACCGGCCGGGATGCCGTACCCAGTTGTGCGCTGCCGAGCGGGTCGGCCTGCCAGGGTCGCGATATCTCGCAACTCCGCTGGGGTCATGGACGAGCCGAACTCGGAACCGGCCATCCTCGAGATGGTCTCCTCCATCAGGGTGCCGCCAACGTCGTTTGCGCCAGCCGCCAGCAGCGCCGCGCAGCCGGTCGCACCCAACTTCACCCACGACACCTGAATGTTGTCGATCGCGCCGTGCAGCATCACCCGGGACAGTGCGGTGACAGCCAGATCCTCCCGCGCTGAGGCACCTGGCCGGGCCAGACCGGCCAGGTAGATGGGGGCGTTGTGGTGCACGAACGGCAGCCCGACGAACTCCGTGAAACCACCGGTATCCAGCTGGATACGGCGCAGCTCCCGAAGGTGCCCGACCCAGTGGCCAGGGGCATCCACGTGGCCGTACATCATGGTGGCGCTGGACGGGATACCCAGACCGTGGGCCGTCCGGATCACTTCGATCCAGGCGGAGGCCGGCAGTTTGCCCTTGGTCAAAACCCACCGGATGTCGTCGTCGAGAATCTCGGCCGCCGTGCCGGGAATCGAGTCCAGACCATGGTCGCGTGCGGTCCGCAGCCAGTCAGCGATCGGAATGTCGCAGCGACTGGCGCCATTGACGATCTCCATCGGACTGAACGCGTGCAGGTGTACGTCGCGCCGCTTGACCTCGTCGATCAGATCGAAGTAGGCGTCGCCGGGCAGCCTCGGGTGGATGCCGCCCTGCATGCAGATCTCGGTGGCACCCGCAGCCAGCGCCTCATCGACCCGCGAGCCGATTTCGGTCAGGCTCAACGTGAAGGCGTCCTCGTCTGACTCCCGCTGCGCGAACGCGCAGAACCTACAACCCGTGTAGCAGACATTGGTGAAGTTGATATTCCGGTTGATCACGAAGGTGACCTCGTCACCGACGGTGGCCCGCCGCAGGCCGTCGGCGATCACGGCCAGTTCCGCCAACGCCGGGCCCTCGGCCGCGGCCAGAGCTCGCGCATACCCCTCATTGGCCTCATCAGCCAGCGCCGCGGGCGACTTCTCCGCCAGTCGCAAGGCGGCCGTCAAGTCGGCACCGAAGGCCAATTCCGGCGGGGACAGCCCCACGGCGGACGACTGCCACTCACCGTAGACGGTGTCGAAATCGCCCCGTCGATCCGAACTGCGGCCGGTGGTGTCGATGGTCGCGGACAAATCTGTGCGGCCACCGCCAACGACGGCCGCGAAATCCGCGTACCCCTCGGACTCCTGCCAAGGCCGACCGGATGGCCGCAGACCTTCGACCGCCAGGCCATCCGGGCTGGCCAGAGCCTCGACCTGAGGGCGTAGCCGGGGGTCGAGCCAGTGCTCTCCGGCCAACACGTACTCGGGGTGAATTGTCAACCGCTCCCGCAACTCGAACCCGGCGTCAGCTGTCAGCCGCGCCAACTCTTCGAGCTGCGGCCAAGGGCGTTCCGGATTCACGTGGTCAGGGGTCAGTGGGCTGACGCCTCCCCAATCGTCAACCCCTGCGGCCAGCAACGCCGCCAATTCGCCGGGTTCGGACAGGTTCGGCGGAGCCTGAATCCGCATCCCCGGGCCCAGCACCACCCGGGCAGTGGCAACCGCTGCCAGATACTCCGGCAGCGACAGGTCATCCGCCACTCGCATTGCGGTGTCGGGCTTCGCGCGGAAGTTCTGCACGATTACTTCCTGCAGATTGCGATGCTCGCGCGAGAGTCGACGCAGTGCGAGCATCGACTCGGCTCGCTCGCGGGTGGTCTCCCCGATCCCAATCAGGAGTCCGGTTGTGAACGGGATGGCCGCGCGGCCAGCATCTGCGAGCACCCGCAATCGGACGACCGGGTCCTTGTCCGGCGAGCCGTGGTGGGCCAACCCGGGCGTGGCGAATAGCCGGTGGGAGGTGGTCTCCAGCATCATGCCCATACTCGGCGCCACCGGACGCAGCCGGACCAACTCCTGCCAGGACATGACGCCCGGGTTGAGGTGCGGCAGCAGGCCCGTCTCCTCCAGGACCCGAATCGACATGGCTCGCAGGTAGGCCAAGGTCGAGTCGTAGCCTTGCGCAGCCAACCATTCGCTCGCTGCGGGCCACCGGTCTTCGGGCCGATCTCCGAGCGTGAAGAGCGCCTCCTTGCAGCCGAGTTCAGCGCCTCGCCGGGCAATCTCGAGCACCTCGTCCGGGGATAGGAACATTCCCTCGCCGGCACGGCGCAGACTCGCCGGGTCCGTCGCGAACGTGCAGTAGTGGCAACGGTCCCGGCACAGCCGGGTGAGTGGAATGAACACCTTCCTGGAGTATGTGACTTGGCCCGGCCGACCCACCGCGGCCAGCCCTGCATCACGCAGTCGGGCGGCTTGGGCGCACAACTCCGCAAGCGGCTCACCCCGCAGCGACAGCAGGGCTTCAACTTCGGCCACCCCGAGAGTGACGCCCCGCCGGACCCGAGCGAGCGCCCGACGACCTCCCGTGTCAGCGGCCTCGCCGGGCTCCGATGCCATGCGCCCCAGAGTACGCAGCAGTGCGGCCCCGCCTCGCGCGACCGCACCCAGGCAGCTCGCGCCGGCGTCGTTGCCGAGCCCCCGACTCCTGCCGGGTACCGGCGGGGAGAACAATGTCGCCATGCGGATCACGGTGTTGGCGGGCGGGCTCGGCGGCGCCCGTTTCCTGCATGGCGTCAGAGCCCTGTTGGGAATCGAGGGAGGGCCGGGACCGACTACCGAGGAACCTGATGGGATCACGGTCGTCGGTAACACCGGCGACGATTTGTGGCTGTTCGGTCTCAAAGTGTGTCCCGACTTGGACACCATCATGTATTCCCTTGGTGGCGGTCTGGACGAGGATCGCACCTGGGGTCGGGCGGCCGAGACCTTCAACGCGGCCGAGGAGCTCCGGGCTTACGGCGCGCAACCCGATTGGTTCGGGCTCGGCGATCGCGATATCGGTACTCACCTGATGCGGACTCAGTTACTGGAGGCGGGTTACCCCCTGTCGGCAGTGACCGCAGCCCTCTGTCAACGCTGGCAGCCTGGAGTGCGGCTGTTACCGATGACCGACGACCGTGTTGAGACTCATGTCGTCATCACCGATGACCAAGGTCGGCGTGCCATCCACTTCCAGGAGTGGTGGGTCCGGCTGCATGCCGAGGTGGCCGCGGAGAGGTTCGTGATGGTGGGAGCCGAGGACGCGACCCCAGGCCCGGGTGTGGTCGAGGCAATCATGACCGCTGATGTCGTGCTGCTGCCGCCCTCGAACCCGGTGGTGTCGATCGGGGCCATCGCATCGGTGCCCGGTATCGCGACTGCGCTTCGTAGCACCGAAGCGCCAGTGGTCGGCGTATCCGGCCTGGTGTCGGGTGCACCCGTCCGCGGGATGGCGGACGCTTGCTTGTCTGCCATCGGGGTCGAACCGCGTGCGGGGGCGGTCGCGGTTCACTACGGAGCCAGGCCCGCCGGATTCCTGGACGGCTGGCTTGTGGACTTGGCTGACGCTGGCGAGGTCGACGAGGTTGCCGCCGCTGGGATCGCGTGTCGGGCAGTCCCGACGATGATGACCGACCATGGTGCGGCAGCAGCATTGGTCGGGAAAGCACTCGACTTCGCCGCCGAACTGCGGTCCGGCCAGTGACGCCAGCGCCGGAAGACACGCGGGAGGGCGTCCACCGCTCGGCCGTCGAGTACGTCGGAATCCCCGGGCTGCCCGAATTCGTCCCGGGCATGAGCATCGCCGCCGCCCTTCTCAACCCGCTGAGCCGAGTGCGGTGGGGGGACGATAGCCGAGGTGTACGGGCCGGCGACATCGTCGTGGTGACCTCGAAGATCGTCTCCAAAGTGGAAGGCCGGATCGTGCTGGGCCACGACCGTGATGCAGCGATCGACGCCGAGACAGTCGACGAACTCGCACGCCGGAATCATGCCACCGGCACGACCAGGATCGTGCGTACGCGACACGGGCTGGTGATGGCAGCAGCTGGGGTTGACGCCTCCAACTGCAGTGAAGGTGTTGTCCTGCTGCTACCTGAGGACCCGGACGAATCTGCGTCTCAACTCAGGGCAGAGTTGGAGGATGCGCTCGGGGTGGCGCCGCGTGGCGTGATCATCACCGACACGGCTGGTCGAGCGTGGCGCCAGGGACTGGTGGACATCGCCATCGGCGCTGCAGGGGTGGACGTACTCGAAGACCTCCGCGGAACCCGCGATGCCAGCGGACGAATTCTGACGAGCACTGTCAATGCGGTGGCAGATGCCGTCGCGGCCGCCTCAGAATTGGTGCGGGCCAAAAGCGCAGGGGTTCCGGTCGCCGTGGTGCGTGGCCTGGCCGGTTACGTCCGCGACAGTGATTTCGGCGCGTCCGACCTGATCCGCCCACTCGGCGAGGACCTTTTCCACGTTGGTGCCCAACGGGCCAGAACTGAAGGCGCCATGGCGGCAGTGTCCGCGCGCCGAACGGTTCGACATTTCACCGACGAGGCAGTAGCGAGCGCAGACGTGGAGGCCGCTGTGGCGGCAGCGATCACGGCCCCGAGCCCGCACCACAGCACACCGTGGCGATTTGTATTGCTGTCGCCCGAGACGCGAACCAGACTTCTGGATGCCATGGCAACTCGTTGGCGGCGTGACCTGACGGACATAGACGGCATGTCTGAGAATTCCGTCGCCGCGAGGATCGCACGAGGGGATATCCTGCGGCGCGCACCCGAGGTGGTGCTGTGTTTCTCCGATCTCGGTAGTGCGGCCCATACCTATCCGGATCCCCACCGAAATAGTTACGAGCGAGACCTCTTTCTGGTGGCTGGCGGTGCGGCCGTGGAGAATCTGCTGATTGCTCTGAGCGCCCGAGGTCTCGGGTCAGCCTGGATCTCGTCGACGGTCTTCTGCCCAGAAGTGGCACAGGCGGAGTTGAGGTTGCCACCAAGCTGGCAACCTCTGGGCGCGGTCGCGGTCGGCCACCCCGCCGAACCTCCAACGGATCGCAACCCTCGCGGCGCTTCGCAGTTCCTCATCCGCCTTTGACACATCCTGGATCCTTCGGCCGCGCGAGTTGGACGGGGCCGGTCAGAGCTCCTAGCGGCCACTGACTCGACTCACCCGTCCCCGCCCACCCCTCGTTCCGTTGGTTAGGGGTCGAGGGGTGGGTTGGGTGTGTCTTGGTAGGTGAGGCCGCTGGGCTTGGTCCTGGTCCATCCGGGTCCGGCCGATCCTGCACGGTCGGCTCCTGGTGGGCCGGTGTCGCTGGCCTCCGCTGGGCCGGTTCCGCCGGTGTCTGGGCCGGTGTCTGGGCCGGTGTCTGGGCCGGTGTCTGGGCCTCTCGGGTCGGGTTGGAGCCCGAACCCGAAGTGCGTCTTCAACCTGTGGTGGCGACGACACAGCGGTCCAAGGTTGGCCTCCGTGGTGGAACCAGTTGGCCATGGAACGGTGTGGTC
>JAUPKM010000093.1 GCA_030837445.1 Actinomycetota bacterium | reverse complement strand
GTCCCCACTGAACCCGACACCTTCTTCGTCGACGGCCAAGATGCGCTGAAGTGGAACACCCCCGAGGCGCTGGCTCTGTTCGACTCACTCGGGGCCTGACCTTAGAGACCTCGCGCCACCGCCAGCCAGACTGTGCTTTTCGGCGCAGTGACGCAGTTCGCCGGGGGGCCCTGAGCCTTCGTAAGCGGATGCTGTGGCATGTATTCTCCGCCGGTGGCATCCTTGCCGCATGAATGCCACCGTGATGCTGGGCAAGCAAGGGCGACTGGTCATCCCAGCGGAGGTTCGCAGCGCCTTAGGGCTCTCCCCCGGAGACCAGTTGCACCTGAGTCTTGTCGGCCGCAGCCTCGTGCTTGAACGGCCGCAGGATGCTGCCTCCGAGCTCCGCGGCGTAGCCCGGCAAGTGCCGGGGACGCGGTCACTGGTCGATGAGTTGCTCATAGAGCGGCGTCGGGCAGCCGCTGTCGGCGAATGACTGTCCTCGACGCGTCGGCCGTGCTGGCGCTCGTGCACGACGAACCGGGCGCGACGGTGGTTGCTGAGGCGCTTGCGTCCGGGCGACTGGGAGCGGCGAACCTCGCCGAGGTGATTGGCAAATTGGTCGACGCCGAAGTCGATGTCAGCCGTGTGCGGGGGCTTCTCACCGCTGCCGGCGTGGTCATCGAACCCGTCACGGAGGCGGACGCGGAGCTCGCTGGCGCGATGCGATCGCTCGACGGAGGGAGGCGGCTGTCGCTGGGCGATCGGTGCTGCTTGGCCCTGACGGTCCGCAGCAACCCGCCCGAGGTGCTCACTGCCGACCGTGCCTGGGCCGAACTCGACCTACCCATCAGAGTGCGCCTGCTCCGGTAGCCGATCCGCGCCCGCCGCTCATGCGCGCCGGGTCGGCGGTGACGGGGTCCTGCGGGCACAACGGGTCCCCCTCTCTCAGCGTTTGCTGTCACTGGTTCGGTGCTGAAACGACCATCCACAAACCTGTCGATACTTACCGGTGGTCGTGCCCTGGGAGTACCTTTGGCCCATGGCCACCGTCACGAAGAAGTCTCATTCCTTCGATTCCCGGCTGTACGACCAGATCGAAGACGTTGCAGCGACCGAGGGTGTCACGCCGTCGGCACTGCTCGCGGAGGGGGCGCGGATGGTGCTTCTGGTTCGGCGGGGCCTACACGAAGTCGCCGAATGGGAGGCCGACAACTCCCCACTCACACCAGCGGAACTGGCAGCTGCGGATCGCCAACTTGACGCGATCGGCGTGCCCGCCGCGCCTGGTGTCGCCGCCGCCAACGACACCTCTGGTAACCCAGGTGTCGGCGCTGTGACCGGGACATGACCGCTTTCGTCTACGACACTGGAGCCTTGATTGCGGCCGAGGACAACGACCGAAGAATCTGGACCATCCATAGGCGAGCACTCGAGAGGCGCGCCGTGCCGATCGTTCCCGCAGGGGTAGTGGCTGAGGCCTGGCGGGGTAACAGCGCATCACTGGCCCGGTTTCTCGCGGGTGCCCAAGTTGAGCCGCTGGACGCGAAATCTGCGCGTGCCGCCGGAGTGCTTCTGTCCAATGTAGCCGACCGAGATGTAGGAGCGGTTGACGCGACGGTGTTGAGGTCGCCCTGCGCTACGGCTACGCCGTACTCACGGCCAACCATGCCGATGTCCAGGTGCTCGCGGACTCCGCACACCGCCCACTCGACATCGTTTCGATCTAGATCGCCCGGCCAGTCGAGACACTCATCCACCGATCTCGTCACGCGCTTCATACCTGAGTGATTCCCCGGACCGCGGCGCGGCGGCGAATGAGCAACCTATCACCGGGCCTCCGACTATCGGCGTTGCAGCGGACGCAGTCGGACACGGGTGCGTCGTCATGTCCCAGACTCGACCAAAGCTCCGTGCTGAACCCCGCATCGGTTAGCACGCTGACCCAGCGGGGAGCCAGATTCATATCAACCAGCAACTCGATGCCTCTTGACGGCCAGCACCACTTCGCGCTCCTCCGCCAGCCACGCCGCGTAGCGCAGGGCCTGCAGGATGTCCTCGCTCTCGAGGTAGGGGTAATCTGCCAGCAGTTCGTCAATCGTCTGCCCTGCGCCGATCTGACCCACAACCATGCCAACTGTGACCCGCAGTCCGCGGATGCACGCCCGGCCCCCCATGACCGTCGGGTCGGTGGTGATGCGGTCCAGCAGGCCCATCGGGTCCCCCTCCTCGGAGCTCTTTGTCACGGTATCGGTTCGAGAACAACCATTCACTGTCCCGATGGTGACTAGCTGGGGCCGCCCGCGAAACTGACTCCGTGCCTCAACGAAGACTGCCCGCGAAACCGCGTGCGCACTGCTGCCATAGGAGGCGAGCGATCTGGCGCTTGGCACTCGCACCTGAGCCAAAATCCGAGAGCAGCCACTTCAGTGTGCGTACTCCTCGCCCATCAGATTAGAGGATGCAACCGGACCTGCGGCCGAGTAGGCGCAGTCCGATCTTGTCACCGGGCCCGAACTTCCACTGACCATGGATGCTCGGGTACATCAACTCTGCCAACGAGTTCACGTGCTTGAGGCCGACGACGTGGCCGAGCTCGTGCTGGAGCAGCGAGAAGTACTTAAGGTCGGAGGGACGCTTGGCCCGCCAACTGCGGTCCACCGTGATCGTTCCCTGTTCGTATCGCCACACGCCCCGCCTCAGGGTGGCCCGAGCACCGCCAAGGCCGACGGTCGGTGGGGCCAACTCGGCGATGCGAACCACGATATTCGCCCGCATCGTGCCGACCTGCTGGAAGCTCATTCCGGAGTACACCGACACTGCCTGCATGGACCTTGTCATCCAGTAGCGGTCACGCGCCGTTGAACCAGGCCACACCCAGGTGATCGTCCGGCAGGGGTTCCAGCGGACGGCCTTCGTGGG
>JAUPKM010000614.1 GCA_030837445.1 Actinomycetota bacterium | reverse complement strand
CAACGACGACTGCAGGAATTATGACCTGTGCCGCGTCGGCCTCACGCCGCCCTAAAGCTCCTGGCCAACCTCGCGGCCGCTTTTATGGCGCGGGTTCCATCTGCCGACGGCGGCGGCCCGGCCCGCCTCGCAGGATAGGCTGGCGGGCGTCCGCCGACGTGTTCGGGGACACCCGCCTACAGACCAGGGGAGACAGTGTCCATCAACGTCCTCGTCGGACCGGAACGGCAACCCTACGAAGTCGAGGACGGGTCGACGGCCGCGACCCTCTTCGCGGCTGACCGGGCCGTGATCGTCGCCCGAGTCAACGGTGAACTGGTTGACCTGGACCACCGATTGGCGGCGGGGGACGAGGTAGAACCCGTCACCGCAGCCGACCCCGACGGGTTGGCAGTCCTGCGGCACTCCTGCGCACACGTGCTCGCTCAGGCAGTTCAGGAGATCAACCCGGACGCGAAGCTCGGAATCGGCCCACCGGTAGAGAACGGCTTCTACTACGACTTCGGCGTCGAGCGCCCCTTCACCCCCGAAGATCTCGCGGTGCTGGAGAAGCGCATGATCGCGATCATCAAGTCGGGGCAGCGGTTCTGCCGCCGGGTCGTGACAGACGACGAGGCGCAGACCGAACTCGAGTTCCAGCCCTACAAGTTGCAGCTGATCGCCAAGAAGGGCGGCAACGACCCTGACGTGATGGAGGTCGGCGGCAACCAGTTGACTATGTACGACAACGTCGACCGTCGCGACCAGACAGTCTGGACCGACCTCTGCCGCGGCCCGCACGTCCCGACCACCCGACACATCCCCGCGAACGCCTTCAAACTGATGCGCACCGCGGCTGTCTATTGGCTCTCCGACGAGCGAAATCCGCAACTCCAGCGCATCTACGGCACCGCGTGGCCGGACAAAGAAGCGATGCGGTCCTACCTCACCTTTCTGGAGGAGGCGGCCAAACGCGACCACCGCAAGTTGGGCGCGGAACTCGACCTCTTCTCGATCCCGGAAGAGATCGGCAGCGGCTTGGCCGTGTTCCATCCCAAGGGCGGCACTGTTCGCCGGGAGATGGAGGACTACTCGCGGCGGCGCCACGAGGAGGCCGGTTACGAGTTCGTCTACTCCCCGCACATCACCAAAGGAGGGCTGTTCGAGACCTCCGGGCACCTCGACTGGTACCGCGACGGCATGTATCCGCCGATGCACCTGGACGAGGAGCGCGACGCCCACGACATCGTGCGCAAACCGGGCACTGACTACTACCTGAAGCCGATGAACTGCCCGATGCACAACTTGATCTACCGGGCCAGGGGTCGCTCCTATCGGGAGCTGCCGATGCGGCTTTTCGAGTTCGGCACGGTCTACCGGTACGAGAAGTCCGGGGTCGTCCATGGCCTGACCCGCGCCCGCGGCTTCACCCAGGACGACGCCCACATCTACTGCACCCCCGAGCAGATGCCGGCCGAACTCGACAGTCTGCTCACCTTCGTCCTCGACCTATTGCGCGACTACGGTCTGGATGACTTCTACCTGGAACTGTCCACCCGCAACCCGGACAAGTCAGTCGGAGACGATGCTGACTGGGAGGTCGCCACCGAAGCACTGCGGGCAGCGGCCGAGGTGCAGGGTCTCGAGGTGGTGCTGGACCCGGGTGGTGCGGCGTTCTACGGACCGAAGATCTCGGTGCAGACGCGCGACGCGATCGGTCGCTCCTGGCAGATGTCGACCATTCAGGTGGACTTCCAGTTACCCGCCCGGTTCAACCTCGAATACCAGGCCGCCGATGGGACCCGAGCCCGCCCGGTGATGATCCACCGGGCGCTGTTCGGTTCGATCGAGAGGTTCTTCGCGGTGCTGCTCGAGCACTACAACGGCGCTTTCCCGCCCTGGCTGGCGCCGGTGCAGGTGACCTGCATTCCGGTAGCGGACGAGCACGTGCCATATCTGGACGAGGTCGCAGCTCGGCTGCGGGCGGTTGGCGTGCGGGTCGAGGTCGACTCGTCTGCCGATCGAATGGGCAAGAAGATCCGGAACGCGACAAAGTCCAAGGTCCCGTTCGTGCTGATCGCCGGTGACGAGGATCGCGCCGCTGGCGCCGTGAGTTTCCGGATGCGTGACGGTAGCCAGCACAACGGGGTGCCGATCGGCGATGCGGTCGAACGGGTCGCTGAGGCGATTCGGACCCGGGCGCAGGTCTGAGCACAGCGATGGCCGATGACAACCCGGGGGCAGGTCTGAGCCCCACGATCACCGAAGAGACACAGGACGCCGGCGGCGGCGCCCCGGGAATGTCGGGTGCGCAACAGTGGGAGCGGCTGTGGACTCCGCACCGGATGCAGTACATCCGAGGTGAGAACAGGCCGCAGGGCGAGGGGGAGGGCCCAGTCTGTCCGTTCTGCCGGGTGCCCGAACTTCCCGAGCCCGAGTCACTGATCGTCCGGCGCGGTGAGGTCGCGTACGTGGTGATGAATCTGTATCCGTACAACTCCGGTCACCTGCTGGTATGCCCATACCGCCACGTCGCGGACTACACCGAACTCACGGGTCCGGAGGTGCTGGAGGTGGCGGAATTGACGCGCGCGTCGATGACGGCGCTGCGAGCGGCCGCTGGGGCGCAAGGTTTCAACATCGGGATGAACCAGGGCGCCATCTCGGGGGCGGGGATTGCGGCTCACCTGCACCAGCACGTCGTTCCGCGCTGGCGCGGGGACGCGAACTTCATGCCGGTCGTCGGTGGAACCAAGACGATGCCGATGTTGCTGGAAGAGACCCGGGACCTGATCGCGGAGCACTGGCCGGCCACTGACACGGGCTGACGATCGAAGCCTGATTTCGTGAGGCAGACCCGTCCTGGCGGCCGGTCAGTGGTCCGGGCGGCCCGTCAGGGAACGAGCCAGATCGGCTCGTCGCCGATGCAGAGCGCCTCGCCCGGCCGAGAGCGCAGCGGCAGGGTCGCGACGAAGGTGCCGTCGGGTTCCAGCTCCCCGACGGAGGCGTGCGCGAGTTCGGCCTCGGCGGCTCCCTGTCCCTCTGGGTCCCCGGGCGCCTCGGCGGCCCCGGTCTGATCGTCGCCGCCGGACACTTCCAGCCACGTCGGCCAGGCGCGATCCGGGTGCGGGCCGGCCGCGTTCACTCCGGGCATGGTCAGGAATGCGGACCCGGTACGAGGGCGCCCGAATAGCGCGCGGGCCGTCGCCAACGGGCCGTCGACCTGCAGAATCACGGAGTGGAGCGTGTGCTCCCCACTCCGGAACGCCGCCGATTCGCCGGCTACCCCGATCGCCATCAGCCGCGCAGGATCGAAGGCGAGCCGCGACCACCAACCCGCCAGGTCCGCAATGGCGCCATCGTCGGGTGTGTCTGGCAGGACCGGAACGAGTTCGCCCGCCCGGACCGAGCGGCGTAGGGACCTGGCGAGCCGGTCCGGCGCCGGCGCCAGTCCGGCTAGCGCGGACTCAGCCAGGTGATCGTCCTCGGTCACCACCAGGATGGCGTCGGTCGCGTTGGTTCGGGCGGCCACCGTCGCCGCCAGATGGTCGGCGTCACCGGTGTGGCTGCCGTCGGGGGTGGAGATCTGCAGCGTCAGCAGGTTCATGCTTGCCACCGACTGCTCACCATCGTCGAGGACGGGCAGCGTCGGCACGATCACCTCTTCCTCCAATGCCCGCGTCGCAATCGCCGCGAACTCCTCGATGTCTGCCGTATCCGGACCCAGATCCGTCACCAGCACGGCCCGCGGGAGGCGAGCTTCGGCGAGGCGGAGCCAGACGGCCGCGCTGCCGCCGTCGAGACCAACGGCTGCAGGCAGGACCAGCAGCGCTGCGTCGCAGGCGAGTCCAGCAACCTCGACCAGAAGTCTGTCCTGTTCGGAGGAATCGCTCAGCCCCGCCAGCGGGACCGGGCGAAGTCCGGCCGAGGCGAGCCGAGCAAGGAGTTGCGGCTCTGGCGCAACGGGGCACAGGACCGCGACAACCGGGTCGATGCTGGGCTGCGATGATTCGTCCGACACGGATGCAAACGTAGGAGATCTGGGCTGAGTCGGTCACGGCGACCCCACAGGTGCCCCGACTACGATGGGGCAACCCCTACTGGAGGACGGATGCTCAACCAGACCAATGCTCGAGCTGTGGTCGGCCATGTCATCGACCCGATCGCGTCGTCGCTGGTCAAAGCTGGCGTCTCGCCGGACACGGTCACCATCGTCGGCACCGTCGGGGTCTCGCTATCTGCTCTGATCTTCTTCCCTGGCGGCCACTTCATTGCTGGCGTGCTGATCATCATGCTGTTCATCTTCAGCGACATGATCGACGGCGCGATGGCCCGGATGTCCGGTCGATCGGGCCCGTGGGGTGCCTTCCTCGACTCCACCCTCGACCGGGTAGCCGACGGCTTCGTGTTCGGCTCGATCCTGATCTGGGCGGCGCGCTCCCAGTCGAACTGGACAGTCGCTGCGGCGCTGATCTGCCTGGTCGGGGGTGCCCTGATCTCGTATGCGAAGGCGCGCGCCGAAGGCCTCGGCCTGGACTGCAATGTGGGTATCGCCGAACGGACCGAGCGCCTGATCCTGATACTGCTCGCCGCGTTTGTCGCCGGCTTTGGTGTGCCGTACGTCCTGCCGGCCGCCCTGTGGCTGCTGGCCGCGTTGTCGGTGGTAACCGTCTACCAGCGGATCGCGCATGTCCGTCGACAGATTCCGCCCGCTCCCAAGCCCGCGGAGACCGCTGTCCCAAAGCCCCCCGCGGACGTCCCGGAGCCCCCGGCAACCCGCACCCCTGCCCCGCCCCCGACGCCTTCTGCTGCTCCGCCCCCGACGCCCGCTGCGGCCACCGTCCCGGAGCCCCCGGCCACCGTCCCGGAATCCCCGGCCACCCCCGACCACGGGTCGGTCGAGGCCGCTCCGCCAGTAGTCGAGGCCCCCGACACCGCGACCAGAGGGGGGACGCAATCGACCATGCCGATCCCCACGATGCCTAGCGATGGCGTGCCGGAGCCTGAGCACACGATCCCGGCGCCGGCCGCTAGCGACGGACAGGTCGACGACGCGGGCACACCCGCGGCCAATTCACCAGACACCGCCGGCACGGCACGGCCCCCAGCCTCGAGCCGCACGAATAGCCAGGAGTGACGTAGATGGAGAGTCCCATCGAGTACGTGTCGTACCTCGGTTACACGGTCGGTTGGCGGACGGTCCGTCTCATGCCGGACCGCGTCGCCTACGTCACGTTCGACCGGCTCGCCGACCAGCTCTGGCTGCAACGCGGCAGCGGTATCCGGCAATTGGAGCGGAACCTCGGCCGAGTCTTACCCGACATCTCCCAGAGCGAGATGCGCGATCTCTCCAGGGATGCCATGCGCTCCTATTTCCGTTACTGGTGTGACGCCTTTCGGTTGCCGGACTGGTCGAGGGAGCGGACCCTGGATACCTTCCGGATGGGTAACCGCGAGGTGCTGGACGACGCCATCCGCGCCGGCACCGGCGCCGTGGTCGCCTTGCCCCACGCGGGCAACTGGGACCATGCGGGGGCGTGGGGTTCGCTCACCTGGGGCACGATCGTGAGCGTCGCAGAGGACCTCAAACCTGAGCGCCTCACCCGCCGGTTCCTGGACTTTCGGGAGTCCATCGGGATGGAGATCCTCACCCTCACTGACGACGGGGAGGTGTTCGGCGAACTCGTGAAGAAGATCGGTGAGGGCAAGATCGTGGCGTTGCTCGGCGACCGTGACCTGACTGCCAGCGGGGTGCCGGTGGACTTCTTCGGTGAGCCGACCCGGATGCCGGCCGGCCCGGCTGCGCTGGCCCGGCGCACCGGTGCACCGCTGATCACCGCCACCCTCTACTACGACGGGCCGATCGCGGTGGCGGACCTGTCCGACCCGATCCTGGTGGATTCAGGAGAGGATCAGGTCGCTGCCGTGCGGACCACTACTCAGCGACTGGCGGACCGGATCGCCAGTGGCATCGCCGAGCATCCAGTCGACTGGCACATGCTGCAGCGACTCTGGCTGTCCGACCTGGATACCTCCCGGCTCAAGGCGAGCAAGTACGACTGATGCGCATCGGGATCGTCTGTCCTTACGACTGGAACGCCCCCGGCGGCGTCCAGGCGCACGTCCGCAACCTGGCCGAGCAGTTGATTGCGATGGGCAACTACGTCAGCGTGTTGGCGCCGGCCGAGGATGAGGACAACCTGCCGGACTACGTCGTGTTCGCAGGTCGCCCGGTCGCGGTGCCCTACAACGGGTCGGTAGCCCGGGTGAACTTCGGTGTCGTCTCGGCCGCCAGGGTCTGGCGCTGGATCAAGGAGGGCGAGTTCGACGTCATCCACGTGCACGAGGCGGTGTCACCGACGCTGTCCCCGCTCGCGTGCTGGATCGCCAAGGGTCCGATCGTCGCCACCCAACACATGGCCACCGAGCGCTCCCGTGCGCTGAGCGCGAGTTACTGGCTGGGCAACTCCGCGATGGAGAAGGTCGACGGCCGGATCGCGGTGTCGCAGAAGTCCCGGCAGACCGTGGTCGAGCACCTGGGCGGGGACGCCGTGCTAATCCCGAACGGAGTCGACTGCGCCGCGTTCGCAGACCCGGAGCCACTGCCTGGCTACCCGCGGAACGGCGGCACGCTGTTCTTCATCGGTCGGATCGACGAGCAGCGTAAGGGGTTGCCGCTGCTGCTCGAGGCGATGCCGGCAGTGATCGAGGCCTACCCGGACGTTCGACTGCTGGTGGCGGGACCAGGAGACGTCGACGAGGTGCGCGCGGAGATCGATCCCTCGGTGGCCGAACATGTGGAGTTCCTCGGCCTCGTGACCGAGCGGGACAAGGTCCGGGCGTTTCACTCCGCGGATATCTACATCGCACCCAATCTCGGCGGGGAGAGTTTCGGGATCGTGCTGTTGGAGGCACTCGCCAGTGGCACGACCGTGCTGGCCAGCGACCTGGAAGCGTTCCGGTTGGTGCTGGAGGAGGGGCGCGACGGGGCGCTGTTCAGCACCGGCGACGCAGCCGCGCTGGCCGCGGGGGTACGTGAACTCCTCGCCGATCCGGCCCGGCGCCAGCAGTTGGCCGCGGACGGACTCGTGCGGGCGAAACAGTTCGACTGGGCGACGGTCGTTCGGGACATCATGCGGGTCTACGAGTCAGTCGTGACGCCGGGCGTACCGGTGCAGGCCGACCTCAGCGAGCAGCTGCTGGGCCGCTGGGCACGTCGGGCGAAGGTGGACGATTGATGACCAACCAACTGGACAACTCGCTGGACCCCCGATGATCTGGTGGATCCTGATCGCCGCGCTGCTGGTGGTGCTACTGCTCTATCTGTCGTCCACCGCGGGCCGACTGGACCGGATGCATCACCGGGTCGAATTGAGCAGGGCAAACCTGATCGCAGCGTTGCAGCGCCGACGCGACCTCGCCGACCACGTGGCGACCATCGGCATCCTCGACCCGGCGTCGTCGATGGTCGTCGCTGACGCGGTCGCACGTGCCGATGACCTTTCGCGGGTGTCGCCGGAGGGCCAGGCGATGGGCTCCAGCGGCGAGATGGTGAAGGCGTGGTTGGCGGAGTCAGATCTCAGCCAGGCGCTAGGTGCCGTATTCGCCGACCGAACAGATGTAGCCGAAATGGTGGAACTACCGGGCGGTGAGGTGGTCGTCCGACTGGGAGATGCCTGTCGGCGGGTGGAGATCGGTCGCCGGTTCTACAACGACGCCGTGCTCGCGACCCGCGGTATGCGTGGTTGGCGATCGGTGCGCTGGTTCCGCCTCGCAGGTACTGCGACGATGCCCGAGACGGTCGAGATGGTCGACTCGGTACCCGCCGGTTTCGCCGGGTACTGACGGTGACCCTAGAATCAGGGGCACATGTGCCCAGGTCGACCAAGTGAGGTTTCTCCAGTGACTGAGTCCCGCGACGCTGCTCCGGCCGTCGGTACCGCCCGCGTCAAGCGCGGCATGGCCGAGATGCTCAAGGGCGGTGTGATCATGGATGTGGTCACGCCGGACCAGGCGAAAGTGGCCGAAGATGCCGGGGCTGTGGCCGTAATGGCCCTCGAGCGAGTGCCCGCGGACATCCGCCGCGACGGCGGGGTCTCCCGAATGAGTGACCCGGACATGATCGACGGCATCATCGACGCGGTTTCCATCCCGGTGATGGCGAAGGCCAGAATCGGTCATTTCGTGGAGGCGCAGGTGTTGCAGAGCCTCGGTGTCGACTACGTCGATGAGTCCGAGGTGCTGACCCCGGCGGATGAGAAACTGCATATCGACAAGTGGTTTTTCACTGTGCCGTTCGTATGCGGGGCGACCAACCTCGGTGAGGCCCTGCGCCGAATCGCCGAAGGCGCCGCCATGATCCGCTCGAAGGGCGAGGCGGGCACTGGAAACGTTGTCGAGGCGACCCGGCACATGCGCCAGATCCTCGGAGACATCCGTCGTATCCGAGGCCTGCGGGAGGAGGAACTCTTCAACGAGGCCAAGGAGTTGCAGGCGCCGTACGAACTCGTCCGCGAGGTCCACGAGTTGGGCAAGTTGCCGGTGGTGATGTTCACCGCGGGCGGTATCGCGACGCCCGCCGACGCTGCCATGATGATGCAGCTCGGCGCCGAAGGCGTGTTCGTGGGCTCCGGCATCTTCAAGTCCGGTGACCCGGCCAAGAGGGCCAGTGCCATCGTTGCGGCGACCACCCACTTCGATGACCCGGACACCATCGCGAAGGTGTCCCGAGGGCTCGGCGAGGCGATGGTTGGAATCAACATCGACACCCTGCCCGACGACCAGCGATTCGCCGGACGCGGCTGGTGACCGTCGGCGCGCCCGTCATTGGCGTGCTGGCCCTGCAGGGGGACTTTCGGGAGCACCGCGCGGCACTTGCCGAACTGGGAGCTCCGACAGCGTTGGTACGCACGCCCGCGGAGCTGGCCTCCGTTGACGCTCTAGTGATCCCCGGCGGGGAGTCGACGGCGATGTCCACACTCGCGGTTCGACTCGGGATGATCGAGCCGCTCTGTGAGGCGGTCGCCGCCGGGCTGCCGATGTACGGGTCCTGCGCCGGGATGATCCTGATGGCGGCCGAGGTGCTGGACGGTAGGCCTGACCAGCAGTCGCTGGCCGCGCTCGACATCGTGGTGCGGCGGAACGCGTTCGGCCGCCAGGTCGACTCCTTCGAAGCGGACCTGGACATCGCGGGCGTGGTCGGGGAACCGATGCGGGCCGTGTTCATCCGGGCCCCTTGGGTCGAATCGGTCGGACCTGAGGTCGAGGTGCTGGGTAGGGTCTCCACCGGGCCCGCGGCAGGTAGGATCGTCGCGGTGAGGCAGGGCGACCGGTTGGCCACGTCGTTCCACCCGGAACTGACCGGCGACCTGCGAGTGCATGAGTTGTTCGTGAACCTTGTTCGTGAACGAAGCTGAACCGACCAGACGACCCGAATTTCCTCGCGTGGGCGGCGTCCGACGCGCCGAGGTGAGGGCGACTCGACAATCGATGGAGGCGTGATGAGCGGTCACTCCAAGTGGGCGACGACCAAACACAAGAAGGCCGTCATCGACGCCCGGCGCGGCAAGTTGTTCGCCAAGTTGATCAAGAACATCGAGGTGGCCGCTCGCACCGGTGGCGCAGACCCGGACGGCAACCCGACGCTGTATGACGCGATCCAGAAGGCACGCAAGAATTCGGTGCCGCTGGACAACATCGAGCGGGCCGTGAAGCGGGGCTCCGGCGCCGAAGCGGGCGGTGCGGACTGGCAGACGATCACCTACGAGGGCTATGCGCCGAACGGTGTGGCGGTGCTGGTCGAGTGCCTGACAGACAATCGGAACCGGGCCGCGTCCGAGGTCCGGGTCGCTATGACGCGCAACGGCGGCACGATGGCCGACCCGGGTTCGGTCTCCTACATGTTCGCGCGCAAGGGGGTCGTGCTGCTGCCGAAGGCCGACCTGACTGAGGACGATGTGTTGATGGCGGTCCTGGATGCCGGGGCAGAGGACGTGAATGACCTGGGCGAGAGCTTCGAGGTGGTGTCCGAGGCAGGGGATCTGGTCGCGGTCAGGACCGCGTTGCAGGCCGCCGGGATGGACTACGACTCCGCGGAGGCATCGTTCGTGCCTAGCGTCGAGGTGGCATTGGACGCCGAGGGCGCTCAGAAGGTGTTCCGGTTGCTGGAGGCGCTCGAGGACAGCGACGAGGTGCAGAACGTGTATTCCAACGCGGACGTGAGCGACGAGGTCTTGGCGGAGTTGGACTAGCACCGGCGGGGCCGTCCGCGGTCCAGGCGCACCAGTTTGGCTTTGGGGACGACTGCTGGCCTCCCAACGCCGGCGGGCGGGGCGCGCCGGTTCGGCCGCTGGCGGGTTGACCGCGGCCTCCCAACGCGGGCGGGTTGGGCGCGGCGGTCCGGCTACTGGGCCGCCTGCTGGCGGGCGGGGCGCGCCGGTTCGGCTACTGGCCAGTAACCGGAACATTGTGTACGTCATAGCCTATGCGCGGTTCCGGTTACTCATCGGTAACCCGTGGTTTCCGTCCGAGCAATGGGCCGTGAGTGCTGCGAGTGGACACGAACGCCACCTGCCCTCCCACCGAAGTTGTCCCAGCGAATGGGCAGTCTCGGGCGGCGTCCGTTGGTTGTCCGGCCCTGCGCTCGCGGCAGCGAGGTTCGGTTGCCGATGGTTCGCCGGGCAAAAGGCGTTTGAGGCGACTAGGTTCGGCATGGTTCGAATTGACTGACGCTGGCTGTTCTGGTGCCGTCGATCCGATCAGGACGGTTTGGATTCGATCAGCATCAAGACCTATGTGGGAAGGTTGGCTAGCAGTGACCGACGACCGCTTAGCGGACGTGAACGTGGCTGTCGCAGAGGCGTCGAAGAAGGCAGCACCCACGACGCCCCCCGCCCAGAGCACCCCGCCTGTTGAGGCGGCACCCAAGGCGGCGGCCCCCAAGAAGGTGGCCCCCAAGAAGGCGGCCCCCAAGAAGGCGGCCCCCAAGAAGGCGGCCCCCAAGAAGGCGGCGGGCCCGAAGAAGGCGGCGGGCCCGAAGAAGGCGGCCCCGAAGAAGGCGGCCCCGAAGAAGGCGGCGGCTCCATCTGCGGCCGGCGCCAGTGCGAAGGTCGCGCCAGGCACGAAAGTGACCCCCGGGGGGAAGAAGGTCGACAAGGAGCCGCCGACGACGGTGCCGACCGCAGCCAAGAAGATGTCGAGCTGGGACTTCGCCACCTGGCGGCTGGCCTCTGATGACCCCGTCATGCGCTCCACGATCATCGGCCTATTGCTACTTGACTCTGCGCCGGACTGGGATCGGCTGGTGGACAGATTCGACCGGGCGAGCAGGACTGCAATTGTGCTTCGACAGAAAGTGGTGGAAGGCCCAATCGGCTATGAAACCCCTCGGATGGTGGTCGATTCCGACTTCGACTTGTCGTTCCACCTCCGGCGTTTCCGGATGCCGGCCCGTTCTCGGTGGGCTGACGTGCTGGAGGATGCCCGCCGCCAGAGCATGACCGACTTCGATCGGGATCGGCCGCTGTGGCGAGTGACAGTCCTGGAGGGATTGTCCGACGGCAAGGCCGCCGTGATCGTCAAACTCCATCACGCCATCGCCGACGGGCAAGGGGCGATGATGTTGGGGGCGGCGCTGTTCGACTTCGCCGCAGGATCGGTGGATCTGGGTCCGATGCCGCTGGAACCGACCCCGGCGGAGGCGGAGGCGGCGGGCCTCGACGCGGTGATCAAGGACAATTTGGGGTGGGTCTCCAAGACAGCCGCAGACGTCATCAGTGGTCTCGGTCCGGCGGCGCTGGCCGCGATGAAGGACCCCGGCGCGACCGCCAATCGCGTGCTGAAGACGGCTGGATCCATGCTCAGGATGACGAAGATCCCGTTGGGTCCGTTGTCGCCGTTGATGACAAAGCGGAGCACCAACTACCACTTCGACACCTTCGACATGAAGTTCGCCGATATTCGGGCCAAGGCGAAGGCCGAAGAGGCCACAGCCAACGACGTCTTCTTGGCCGCGATCGCTGAGGGGTTGGGGGAGTACCACCGGCGGATGGGCAAACCCGTGGACAAGTTGCGGGTGAACATGCCGATCAGCCTGCGCAAGCCAGGTAGTGGTGGGATGGAGAACGCAGTCACCATCGCGCGGTTCGAATTGCCGGTTTCGGAGAGCAACCCGATCGAGTTGATGGCGGAGGTCGGTCAGACAGTCAAGCGCTGGCGCAAGGAACCAGCACTGGCGATGGCCGATCAACTCGCAGAGTTGAGCCGTCTGATCCCGCCTGAGTTGATCTCGGCGGTCGCCCAGGCCAGCGATCTGACGGCATCCAACGTGCCAGGAGTGCCCGTCCCGGTGTGGCTGGCCGGTGCGCGGGTGAGCCGGATGTACCCGCTGGTGGCGACAATCGGTGCGGCAGTGAACGTCACAATGCTCACTTACGACGGCACGGCCTCGGTGGGTATCAGCACCGACGACGCCGCGGTGGACGACCGGGAGGAACTGATCCGCTGTCTGCGTGCCGGGTTCCGGACAGTGACCGGGAAGCCTGTGGGTACCGGCACCCCGCTGACACGCCGCCGGGCAAAGACCACCGCTGGGT